>NZ_JBMDJT010000040.1:0-23335 GCF_057809335.1 Microbacterium sp. FG3
GCTCCTCGCCGCCGGCGGCCTCACCCCATGACCCCCACCGGAAGTCCGAAGAGCCGCAAAAGCGCTGCCTCGCTCTCGCGGGACGCGAGAGCGCGAGCACGCGAGCGGCACCCGCGCAGCGGGTGCCCGAGCGGCGCAGATCAGAAAAGAAACCAGCCCGAGCGGCGCAGACGCTTCTGAAAAGTACAGCTCAGATCATGTACTCCGGCGCCTGGAGGTACTTCCGGGCGTCCTCGCCGGCGCCGCGGGCGCGCACCTTCGCGGGGATGCCCAGCAGCACGCTGTGCTCCGGCGCGTCGCGCGTGACCACGGCGTTCGCCCCCACGACCGAGTGCGCGCCGATCGTCACGGGGCCGAGCACCTTCGCCCCCGCGCCCACGGCCACGCCGTCGCCGAGCGTGGGGTGCCGCTTGCCGCTCCCGAGCGAGCGGCCGCCCAGCGTGACGCCGTGATACAGCATCACGTCGTCGCCCACCTCGGCGGTCTCGCCGATCACCACGCCCATGCCGTGGTCGATGAAGAAGCGGCGCCCGATCCGCGCCCCCGGATGGATCTCGATGCCCGTCAGCCAGCGCGCCAGCTGCGAGCCGGCGCGCGCGACGAAGCGCAGCCCCCGCCGCCACAGCCAGTGGTTGACCCGGTGCGCCCAGATCGCGTGCAGTCCGGGGTAGAGCAGCGCGATCTCGAAGAAGCCGCGCGCCGCGGGATCCCTGCGGCGCGCGGCTTCGACATCCTCGCGGATGTGCAATCCCATGGATCGATTATCGCGGGATCAGTCCTCGCGAAGATCCTCGAACAGCGCCGTGGTGATGTAGCGCTCGCCCGTGTCGGGGATGACGACGACGATGTTCTTGCCCGCGTTCTCGGGCTTCTTCGCCTCCTGGATCGCCGCCCAGGCCGCCGCGCCCGACGAGATGCCGACGAGCAGACCCTCCTGCGCCGCGAGGGCGCGGGCCGTGGCGATCGCGTCCTCGAACTCGACGGTGGCGACCTCGTCGTACACCTCGGTGTCGAGGATCGGCGGCACGAAGTTCGGGCCGATGCCCTGGATCTTCGCCGGGCCCGGCGTGCCCGTCGACAGCAGCGGCGAGGCGGTGGGCTCGACCGCGACGATCTTCACGTCGGGGTTGCGCTCCTTGAGCACCTGGCCGACGCCCGTGATGGTGCCGCCCGTGCCGACACCCGCGACGAACACGTCGACCTTGCCGTCGGTGTCGCGCCAGATCTCCTCGGCGGTGGTCTTGCGGTGGATCGCCGGGTTGGCGGCATTCTCGAACTGCTTGCCCATGATCGCGCCGGGGGTCTCGGCGACGATGCGCTCGGCCTCCGCGACGGCGGCCTTCATGCCGCCGGCCGGATCGGTGAGCACGAGCTCGGCGCCGAAGGCCTTGAGCAGCACGCGGCGCTCCTTCGACATCGACGCGGGCATGGTGAGCACGACCTTGTAGCCGCGCGCCGCGCCGACGAGCGCGAGCGCGATGCCCGTGTTGCCGCTCGTCGCCTCGACGATCGTGCCGCCGGGCTGCAGCGCGCCCGACTCCTCCGCCGCGTCGACGAGCGCGATGCCCAGGCGGTCCTTCACGCTCGAGCCTGGGTTGTAGTACTCGAGCTTGGCGAGCACGGTCGCGCCCGCGTCGCCGGGCACGCGGTTGAGCCGGACGAGCGGCGTGTTGCCGAACGCAGAGGTGATGTCGTTGTGGATGCCGGGCATCGAGTGGCCTTTCGCACGAGCGGGTGGTGTCCCCGCCAGGTTAGGCCGAATCGGGCGGCGGGTGGGCGCGGATGACGGAAAACGACGGGTCCGGCGCCCAGGTGCCGGGGTTAGGCTTCCCCCTCGTGACCACCGCCCTCGAGCCCGCTCCGCGCGCCGCCGCCTCCGTGCGCGACGCGCTGCGCGCCGCCGCCGCCCGCCTCGCGGCGGCCGGCGTGCCCGATCCGCACGTCGACGCCGAGCTGCTGCTCGCGCACGTGACGGAAGCGGGCCGCGGCGAGGTGCAGGCGGCCGCGCTGCGCGGCGACGAGCTCGGCGCCGGCGAGGCCGCGGCGTTCGAGGAGGCCGTGGCCCGGCGCGCATCGCGCGAGCCGCTGCAGCACATCACGGGCGTCGCGCCGTTCCGCCACCTCGAGCTGTCGGTGGGACCGGGGGTGTTCGTGCCGCGGCCCGAGACCGAGATGGTGGCGCAGCTCGCGATCGACGCGCTGCGCGCCATGCCCGACCCCGAGCCCGTGGCGGTCGACCTGTGCACGGGCAGCGGCGCGATCGCCCTGGCGCTGGCCACGGAGGTGCCGCACGCGCGCGTGCACGCCGTCGAGAACTCCGTCGACGCGTTCATCTGGGCCAAGGAGAACGCCGCCCGCATCGGCGCGCCCACCCTGCGCCTCGTGTTCGACGACGCCGCGCGGGCGCTGCCCGAGCTCGACGGCACGGTGGCCGTGCTCGTGACGAACCCGCCGTACGTGCCGGATGACGCCGTGCCGCGCGATCCCGAGGTGCGCCTGCACGACCCGGAGGCCGCGCTGTACGGCGGGCCGGACGGCCTCGACCTCGTGCGGGCGATCAGCCGGCGCGGCCTCGCGCTCGTGCGACCGGGCGGATCGATCGTCATCGAGCACGGCGAGTGGCAGGGCGAGCCCATCCGCGTACTCCTCGCGGCCGACGGCTGGCGCGCCCTGGCCACCCACCCGGACCTCACGACCCGCGACCGCGCGACCACCGCGATCCGCCCCTGACGCGCCCACTCGCCCCGCGAACCCGCGCCCCCTCGCCGAGCCCGCGCGGGATCCCGGGCGGGTTCGCGGGTCGAGGGCGGGTTCGGCGGATGCGCGGGAAGTAGACTGAGCCCGCTATGTCCCCTGTCTTCGACTGCGCCGACGAGGCGCAGCTGCTCACCGGCATGCGCCAGGCGCGCCAGGCGATCGCGCGCGGGCAGGTCGTGGTCATCCCGACCGACACCGTGTACGGCGTGGCCGCCGACGCGTTCAGCCCCAGCGCGGTCGCCCGGCTGCTCAAGGCCAAGGGCCGCGGGCGCCAGCAGCCGCCGCCCGTGCTCGTCTCGGGCCGCGCCGCGCTCGCCGCGCTCGTGGAGTCGGTGCCCGCCGAGGTCGACGCGCTCGTCGAGCGCTTCTGGCCGGGCGGGCTCACCATCGTGCTGCCCGCGCAGCCCTCCCTCACGTGGGATCTCGGCGACACCGAGGGCACCGTCGCGGTGCGCATGCCGGATCACCGGATCGCGCTGGAGCTGCTCGAGGAGACCGGCCCGCTCGCCGTCTCGAGCGCCAACCTCACGAAGAAGCCGGCCGCCGTCACGGCCGGCGAGGCGCAGGACATGCTCGGCGAGTCCGTGGCCGTCTACCTCGACGCCGGCCCCAGCCGGACGGGCATCGCCTCCACGATCATCGACGCCACCTCGCTCGTCACCGCCACCGACCCGGCCGACCGCCGGGTGCGCGTGCTGCGCGAGGGCGCGGTCACGCGCGACGAGCTGCGCGAGGTGCTGGGCGACCTGCTCGCACCCGCCGCCGACGACGAGCACGCACACGAGGCGCACGCGCACCACGACCACGGCACGCCCGAGGAGGCGCCCGAGCCCGGCGCGGCCACGGGCGATCCGCGCTCCGCCTTCGCGGCGGCGCTGCGCCGCAGCCAGGAGGGCGCCGCCGACGCGGCGGCGACCGAGCCGGCGTCCGAGCAGGGGGACGGTCAGGGGAGCGCGTGAGGCAGTACGTCTTCACGCTCATCCTCACGGCCGCGCTCACCCTTGCGCTGGCCTGGGGGATCTGGCGACTCGCGCTGCGGTTCAAGCTGTACCCCGGCATCCGCGACCGCGACGTGCACACGGTGCCGACGCCGCGCCTGGGCGGCGTGGCGATGTTCATCGCGATGGTCGCCGCGATGCTCGTCTCGGCGGCCAACCCGTTCTTCGCGATCATCTGGGCCGATCCGCGCGTGATGTGGTCGATCCTTGCCGCCATGGGGCTGACGGTCATCGTGGGCGTGCTCGACGACCTCATCGACCTCGACTGGATGATCAAGCTCGCCGCGCAGTTCCTCGCGGCCGGCATCATCGCGGTCGGCGGCGGGCTGCAGATCTACGCGCTGCCGCTCGGCGACCTCTGGGTGGGATCGAGCTGGCTCAGCATCGCGCTGACGATGTTCGCGATCGTCGTCGTCATGAACGCCGTGAATTTCATCGACGGCCTCGACGGGCTCGTGGCCGGGGTGTGCCTCATCGCGAACACGGTCTTCTTCGTCTACTCCTACGTGCTCGTGCGCGACATCGGCGCGAGCACGTACTTCAACCTCGCCACGTTCCTCGCGGTCGTGCTCGTCGGGGCGTGCGCGGGGTTCCTGCCCATGAACTGGAACGGCGCGAAGCTGTTCATGGGCGACGGTGGCGCCCTCGTCCTCGGCCTCATGATGGCCACGAGCGCCATCGCGATCACGGGCGTGCTCGACCCCGCGATGTTCGTGCAGGACGAGTTCGGGCGCTCCCAGCTCGTCGGCGCGTTCCTGCCCATCCTGCTGCCGATCGTCGTCGTGATGCTGCCGCTGCTCGACTTCGGCCTGGCCATCATCCGGCGGCTGCGCGCCGGCAAGTCGCCGTTCTCCGCCGACCGCCAGCACCTGCACCACCGCATGCTCGACATGGGGCACAGCGACCGCGACGCCGTGCTCATCTTCTATGCCTGGACCGGCATGGTCAGCCTCGCGGTGCTGCTGATGTACCTCGGCGCGCGCGAGGACTGGCCGGGGGAGTACTTGCCCGGCGTCGCCTTCGGCCTGCTCGGCGTGGCCGCGTGCCTCGTCGTCACCCTCACTCCCGGCCGGCGGCACGAGCCCGCCACCCATCCCGACGCACCCGACACCGTGAAGGCCTCCTGATGCCCCGCAAGACGATCTCCAGCAACCCCACCTTCCGCGCCGGACTCATCTGGACGTCGGTCGCCGGTCTCGTCGTCCTCGTGGGCGCCGCCGTCATCGGCCTGCTCGTCGACGGCCCGCAGGGGCTGTGGAGCGGCGTGCTGGGCGCCCTCATCGGCGCCCTGTTCCCGATCATCACGGTGGGCAGCCTGCTGTTCGGCAACCGCTGGTACGGCACGCCGCAGTTCCTGCCGATGTTCTTCGGCATCACGATGGGCGTGTTCCTCGTGAAGGTCGTGGTGTTCCTCATCGCGATCGCCGTCGTGATCGGCCTGCCCTGGGTGAACCTGCTCGTGTTCTACTTCGCCCTCGTGGCCGCCGCCGTCTCGTCGCTCGTCATCGACGTGGTCATCGTCACGCGCATGCGGATCTCGGGCGCGAGCGACGTCGCGCTGCCCGGCGACGACGACTGATCCCCAGCGCCGAGCGCGCGACTTCTACAGCGCGTCAAAAGACGGCCCGAACTTTGATAGGGTGGAGTCGTCACCGTGGCTGGCGAGCGGCGCACAGCGCTGTGGTCCCGCGAATGACACCCCCACCACCGACTTACCCGCCCGGATCCCGTCTGGGCGAGAAGCTGGAGCCACTGAGTTGACTCAAGCGACGATGATCGTCCCGATGGCCGACGGCAACGTGTTCACCCCGCCGTCGATCAACGACTTCTTCCCGGACGCGATCCTCACCATCGGTGGCGTCGACATCATGACGCGCATCAACCTCGCGCAGATCATCGCGACCGCGGTCCTGGTGCTCCTGCTCGTGCTCGGCACGCGTCGCCTCACGGTGGTGCCCGGGCGCTTCCAGAGCGTCATGGAGCTCGGCTTCGGCTTCGTGCGCAAGAACATCGCGTACGAGCTGCTGGGCGAGAAGGACGGCAAGCGCTTCGTGCCGCTGCTGACCGCGATGTTCCTGACGATCCTGTTCATGAACCTCACGGGCATCGTCCCCGGCATCAACCTCGCGGGCACCTCGGTCATCGGCGCCCCGCTCGTGTTCGCCATCGTCGCGTACGTCGTGTTCATCTACGCCGGCATCAAGAAGCACGGCGGGTTCCGCTTCGTCAGGAACTCGCTGCTGCCCGGCGGCGTGCCGGTCTACCTCGCGCCGATGATCATCGTCATCGAGTTCATCTCGACGTTCATCGTGCGCCCGGTCTCGCTCACGCTGCGACTGCTCATGAACATGATGGTCGGGCACTTCATGCTGTCGCTGTTCTTCGCGGCGACGAACTTCTTCATCCTCAGCGGCACGTGGATGGCGGTGTTCTCGGTCGGCTCCGGAGCCATGGGGCTCGCGTTCATGCTGTTCGAGATGTTCGTCGCCTTCCTGCAGGCCTACGTCTTCACGATCCTCACCGCGGTGTACATCCAGCTGTCGCTCGCGGACGAGCACTGACGGTCAGTCAACCGGCTGATCGCCCTAAGAAAGGAAATATCCAGTGGACGCAACGACGGTTCTCGCCGCCATTGACGGAAACATCGCCACCGTGGGCTACGGCCTCGCGGCGATCGGTCCGGCCATCGGTCTGGGCATCCTCTTCGGCAAGGTCATCGAGTCGACGGCCCGCCAGCCCGAGCTCGCCGGCAAGTTCCAGCAGACCATGTGGATCGGTCTCGCCTTCATCGAGATCCTGGCGCTGATCGGCATCGTCACGCCGTTCATCTTCGCCGCGGTCTGATCCCCCTTCCGCGACTTCACAGATAAGGAGACAGGATGCTGAACGCTCTTGTCACCGTCGCGGCCGAGGACGGTCACAGCGCGAACCCGCTCCTTCCGCACGGGTACGACATCGTCTGGTCGGCGATCTGCCTGGCGATCGTCCTGGTCGTCGTGATCTTCGTGGCGCTGCCGCGCCTGAACAAGGTGCTGGACGCGCGCGCCGAGGCCATCGAGGGCAACATCGAGAAGGCCGACGCCGCGCAGAAGGAAGCCGAGGCGGCGCTCGAGGAGTACACCAAGCAGCTCGCCGAGGCCCGCGTGCAGGCCGGCGAGATCCGCGAGGCGGCTCACGAGGACGCGAAGACGATCGTCGCGGAGGCCAAGGCCACGGCCGCGGCCGAGGCGGACCGCATCGCGGCGTCCGCGCAGGCCCAGATCGAGGCCGAGCGCCAGGCGACCCTGATCTCGCTGCGCAGCGAGGTGGGCGGCATCGCCCTCGACCTCGCGGGCAACGTGATCGGCGAGACCCTGAGCGACGACGAGAAGGCGAAGTCGGTCGTCGACCGCTTCCTCGCCGATCTCGAGGCCTCGCAGGAGGCGGCGAAGTAATGGGCAGCGCGACCACTCAGGCGCTCGCGGCATCGACCGCCGTGCTCGACAAGCAGCGGATCGGCGCCGCCACGGCGCGCGATCTGTTCGCTGCCGCGCGCGCCGTGGCCGGCTCGCCGCAGCTGAGCGGCGCGCTCGCCGATCAGACCACGGGCGCCGAGGCGCGCGCGGCGCTCGTCGGCGCGGTGTTCGGCAAGCTGTCGGCCGGCGCCCGCAACGTCGTCACGGCCGCCGTGTCGCAGCGCTGGTCGAGCGCGAAGGACCTCGTCGCCGCGCTCGAGGAGCTCGCGATCCGTGCGGCCGCCAAGGCGGAGAAGACCGCCGACGTGGCCGGCGAGCTGTTCGGGGTCTCGCGCCTCATCGCGTCGAACCCCGAGCTCGAGCTCGCGCTCGGCAGCACCCTGGGCGACCCGGCCGCGAAGGCGGCCCTCGTTCAGAAGCTGCTGGCGGGCCAGGTGAGCGAGACGACGATCCTCA
This sequence comes from Microbacterium sp. FG3, assembly GCF_057809335.1. Classification (NCBI taxonomy): domain Bacteria; kingdom Bacillati; phylum Actinomycetota; class Actinomycetes; order Micrococcales; family Microbacteriaceae; genus Microbacterium; species Microbacterium sp. FG3. The sequence continues at coordinate 7,667 of NZ_JBMDJT010000040.1, forward strand.
TCGTGTCGGAGCTGGTGCGCGAGCTGCGCGGCCGCCGCGTGCGGGCGCTGCTGAACCACGTGATCCGCGTGATCGCCGGCCAGACCGGCCGCACGGTCGCCACCGTCACCACGGCACGTCCGCTCACGGACGAGCAGGCGGAGCGCCTGACGGCGAACCTCTCGCGCCGGTACGGCGGCCAGATCGCGATCAACCAGATCATCGACGCCGACGTGGTCGGCGGCATCCGCGTGCAGATCGCCGACGACATCATCGACGGCAGCATCTCCGCGCGACTCACCGACCTGCGCCAGAGACTGGCCGGCTGACACCGACTTCCCGCCCCGGCGGAGACTTCGGGACCCGAAGGTCCCACCGAACGAAGGAAGACAATGGCAGACATCACCATCAGCCCCGACGTCATCCGTGACGCGCTGAAGGACTTCGCCGCCGCATACGAGCCCAGCGGCTCGGCTGCGACCGAGGTCGGCACCGTCGTCGACGCGGCCGACGGCATCGCGCACGTGGAGGGCCTGCCCGGCGTGATGGCGAACGAGCTCATCCGCTTCGAGGACGGCACCCTCGGCCTCGCGCAGAACCTCGACGAGCACACGATCGGCGCCGTCGTGCTGGGCGAGTTCGCGGGCATCGAGGAGGGCCAGCAGGTCACCCGCACCGGTCGCGTGCTCTCCGTGCCGGTGGGCGAGGGCTACCTCGGTCGCGTGGTCGACCCGCTCGGCACGCCGATCGACGGCCTCGGCGAGATCACGGGCCTCGAGGGCGAGCGCGAGCTCGAGCTCCAGGCCGCCGGCGTCATGCAGCGCAAGTCGGTGCACGAGCCGATGCAGACGGGCATCAAGGCGATCGACGCCATGATCCCGATCGGCCGCGGCCAGCGCCAGCTGATCATCGGCGACCGCCAGACGGGCAAGACCGCCATCGCGATCGACACGATCATCAACCAGAAGGCCAACTGGGAGTCGGGCGACCCGACCAAGCAGGTCCGCTGCATCTACGTCGCGATCGGCCAGAAGGGCTCGACGATCGCCTCGGTGAAGGGCGCGCTCGAGGAGGCTGGCGCGATGGAGTACACCACCATCGTCGCCGCCCCCGCCTCGGACCCCGCCGGCTTCAAGTACCTCGCGCCGTACACCGGATCGGCCATCGGCCAGCACTGGATGTATCAGGGCAAGCACGTCCTCATCGTGTTCGACGACCTGTCGAAGCAGGCCGAGGCCTACCGCGCCGTGTCGCTGCTGTTGCGCCGCCCGCCGGGCCGCGAGGCCTACCCGGGTGACGTCTTCTACCTGCACTCGCGCCTGCTCGAGCGCTGCGCGAAGCTCGCCGACGAGCTGGGTGCCGGCTCGATGACGGGTCTGCCGATCATCGAGACGAAGGCCAACGACGTGTCGGCGTACATCCCGACCAACGTGATCTCGATCACCGACGGCCAGATCTTCCTGCAGTCCGACCTGTTCAACGCGAACCAGCGCCCCGCGGTCGACGTGGGCATCTCGGTCTCGCGCGTCGGCGGTGACGCGCAGCTCAAGCACATCAAGTCGGTCTCCGGCACGCTCAAGCTCGAGCTGGCGCAGTACCGCTCGCTCGAGGCGTTCGCGATGTTCGCGTCCGACCTCGACGCGGCCTCGCGCCGTCAGCTCGACCGCGGCGCGCGCCTGACCGAGCTGCTCAAGCAGCCGCAGTACTCGCCGTACCCCGTCGAGGAGCAGGTCGTCTCGATCTGGGCCGGCACGAACGGCAAGCTCGACACCATCCCGGTGGAGGACGTGCTGCGCTTCGAGCGCCAGCTGCTCGACCACGTGCGCCGCAACACGGGCATCATCGACGCCCTCAAGGCGACGGGCAAGCTCGAGGACGAGACGAAGGCCGAGCTCGAGAAGGTCGTCGACGAGTTCGTGCTCGAGTTCCAGTCCGGCAAGGGCGTGAACATCGCGGCCCCCGGCCACGAGGAGTACGACGCCGCCTCGCAGCAGGACGTGGGCCAGGAGCAGATCGTCAAGGGCCGCAAGGCGTAACGCCTTCCGGATCACGCTATGGGTGCACAACTCAGGGAGTACAAGCAGAAGATCTCTTCTGCTCAGACGACCAAGAAGATCACGAAGGCGATGGAGCTCATCGCGGCTTCGCGGATCCAGAAGGCGATGGCGCGCGTGCGCGCGTCGTCGCCCTTCTCCCGCGCGGTCACGAGCGCCGTGTCGGCCGTCGCCACGCACAGCGACGTCGACCACGTGCTCACACGCGAGCCGGAGACCGTGACGCGTTCGGCGATCCTGCTGCTGACGAGCGACCGCGGCCTCGCGGGCGCCTTCAACTCGCAGGTGATCCGCGAGGCGCTGGAGCTGGCCGAGCTGCTGCGCTCGGAGGGCAAGGAGGTCGTCTTCTACCTCTTCGGCCGCAAGGCGGTCGGCTACTTCCAGTTCCGCCAGATCGCCAGTGCGCAGCAGTGGACGGGCGACGCGGACACGCCGCAGTTCGCCTCGGCCGAGGAGATCGCGCAGGCGCTGCTCGATGCGTACCTGCTCGACGAGTCGGAGGGCGGGGTCGACGAGATCCACGTCGTGTACAACCGCTTCGTCAGCATGATGACGCAGACGCCCGAGTCGGTCCGCCTGCTGCCGCTGCACGTGGTCGACGCCGATGAGGCGGCGGTGCCCACGGAGGCCGAGGTCTCGCCGCTGTACGAGTTCGAGCCCGAGCCAGACGTGGTGCTCGACAAGCTGCTGCCGCTGTACATCCAGAGCCGCATCTTCAACGCGCTGCTGCAGTCGGCCGCCGCCAAGCAGGCCGCCACGCAGAAGGCGATGAAGTCGGCGAGCGACAACGCCGACAAGCTCATCACCGATTACACCCGCCTGCGCAACAACGCGCGCCAGGCCGAGATCACGCAGCAGATCGCCGAGATCGTCGGCGGCGCCGACGCGCTGGCCTCCTGATCGCGACATCCGCCTACTCGCGACATTGACTCCAAGAAGGAAGAGACAACATGACCTCCACCGCCACGGCTGAGACCAGCACCGCGGTCGTCGGGCGCGTCGTTCGCGTCACGGGGCCGGTCGTCGACATCGAGTTCCCGCACGACTCGATCCCCGACATGTACAGCGCCCTCAAGACGACGATCACGATCGGCGAGCAGTCGACCGAGATCACGCTCGAGGTCGCACAGCACCTGGGCGACGATGTCGTGCGCGCCATCTCGCTGAAGCCGACGGACGGCATGGTCCGCGGCCAGGAGGTGCGCGACACGGGCGCCCCCATCTCGGTGCCGGTCGGCGACATCACCAAGGGCAAGGTGTTCGACGTCACGGGCAACGTGCTCAACCTCGAGGAGGGCGAGACGTTCGAGGTCACCGAGCGCTGGCCCATCCACCGCAAGGCGCCGAACTTCGACCAGCTCGAGTCGAAGACGCAGATGTTCGAGACGGGCATCAAGTCGATCGACCTCCTCACCCCGTACGTGCAGGGCGGCAAGATCGGCCTCTTCGGCGGTGCGGGCGTCGGCAAGACCGTCCTCATCCAGGAGATGATCCAGCGCGTCGCCCAGGACCACGGCGGCGTGTCGGTGTTCGCCGGCGTCGGCGAGCGCACCCGTGAGGGCAACGACCTCATCCACGAGATGGAGGACGCGGGCGTCTTCGACAAGACCGCCCTCGTCTTCGGCCAGATGGACGAGCCGCCGGGGACGCGTCTGCGCGTCGCCCTCTCGGCCCTGACGATGGCCGAGTACTTCCGCGACGTGCAGCAGCAGGACGTGCTGCTGTTCATCGACAACATCTTCCGCTTCACGCAGGCGGGCTCCGAGGTGTCCACCCTGCTGGGCCGCATGCCCTCGGCCGTGGGCTACCAGCCCAACCTCGCCGACGAGATGGGTGTGCTCCAGGAGCGCATCACCTCGACGCGCGGTCACTCGATCACCTCGATGCAGGCGATCTACGTGCCGGCCGACGACTACACCGACCCGGCCCCGGCCACGACGTTCGCGCACCTCGACGCGACGACCGAGCTCTCGCGCGAGATCGCGTCGAAGGGTCTGTACCCCGCCATCGACCCGCTCACCTCGACGAGCCGGATCATGGACCCCCGCTACCTCGGCGAGGACCACTACCGCGTCGCGACGGCCGTGAAGCAGATCCTGCAGAAGAACAAGGAGCTGCAGGAGATCATCGCGATCCTCGGTGTCGACGAGCTCTCGGAGGAGGACAAGATCGTCGTCGCCCGCGCGCGCCGCATCCAGCAGTTCCTCTCGCAGAACACCTACATGGCGAAGAAGTTCACGGGCGTCGAGGGATCGACCGTGCCGCTCAAGGAGACCATCGAGTCGTTCGACGCGATCGTCAAGGGCGAGTTCGACCACGTGGCCGAGCAGGCCTTCTTCAACGTCGGTGGCATCAGCGACGTCGAGGCCAAGTGGGCGCAGATCCAGAAGGAGAACGGCTGATCATGGCCCTTCAGGTCAGCCTGGTCTCCGCCGAGGCGGAGGTCTGGACGGGCGAGGCGAAGCTCGTGGTCACGACGACCACCGAGGGCCAGATCGGCTTCATGACCGGTCACGAGCCCGTGCTCGCCATCCTCGGCGACGGCCCGGTCCGCATCACGCAGGCCGACGACACGGTCGTCGAGGCGTCCGCTCGAGACGGCTTCGTCTCGGTGGAGTCCGACCGGGTGACGATCGTCGCGGGTCACGCGGCGCTCGCGTCCTGACCACGATCCTGCTGCCCCCTTCGGAGACGAAGCGGGCAGGCGGATCGGGTGAGCCGCTCGCTCTCGACGGCCTCGCACTGCCGGTGCTCGCACCGCAGCGCGAGGCCGTCGCGGCGTCTCTGGTCGCCCTCTCCGCGCGTCCGGACGAGGCCGCGCGTGTGCTGAAGCTCTCGCCGCGTCAGCTCGGCGCGATCGACGACAACGCGGCGCTGCGCACGGCGCACACGATGCCCGCTGTCGACCGCTACACGGGCGTGCTGTTCGACGCGCTCGATGCGCCGTCGCTGGACGAGGCGGCGCGCGCCTGGCTGGGGGAGCACGCGCTCATCCACACCGCGCCCTTCGGGCCCGTCGGCGCGCTCGACCCGATCCCGGCGTACCGGCTCGCGGCGGGCGCGTCGCTGCCCGGCCTGCCGCCGCTGCGCCGGCTCTGGGCCGAGGCGACCACCGCGGCGCTGGCCGGCGTCGCGCCGCTCGTCATCGATCTGCGCTCGGAGGCCTACGCCGCATTCGGTCCCGTGCCGACGTCGGTGCCGTCGACGTACATCCGCGTCGTGACGGAGGGCCCGGATGGCGCCGTGCGCGCCCTGAACCACTTCAATAAGAAGGCCAAGGGCGAGCTGACCCGCCGGCTCGCGCTCGCGCGGCCCGTTCTCGCCGCGCCCGAGGAGCTGGTCGCCTGGGGCCGCGAGGCCGGGCTCGTGCTGCGCCCCGCCGCGCGGCACGGCGAGATCGAGCTGGTCGTCTGAGCCCGCCGCGCCGTTCGTCGGGGTTTCCCGCCTATCGGCGCCGCCCGGCGCCTGGGTAGGGTGGGGCGCGGTGCCGTGATGCGTGGCGCCGTCGCCCCGTCGCCCCGTCAGAGGAGGATGCCGATGAGTCCCTACGACGACTTCGGAACGTTCTACGCCGCCGCAGCTCTCGTGTTCAGCGCCGTCGCCATCGTGGGTGGCGTGTTCGGCTACCTGCTGTGGTCGTGGTTCGCCATGAAGCTGTTCCAGAAGGCGGGCGTGCAGGGCGATTGGCGCGCCTGGGTGCCGGTCTACAGCCAGATGATCTTCCTCAAGCTCGGCGACATCAACCCCTGGCTGTTCCTGTTCAACTTCGCGTGGATCGTGCCGTTCGTGGGGCAGATCCTGGGCGGGATTGCCAGCCTCGGCGTCACCGTGCTGCTGTTCATGGCCGCGTACCGGATCGGGGTGAAGCTGGGCAAGGATCCCGCGTTCACGGCGCTGTTCCTCCTCGCGCCGATCTGGCTCGGCATCGTGGCCTTCGACAGCTCGCGCTGGAACCCCCATGTGCCGCCCGCGCCGTGGTCGGGCGCCGGATTCTTCCGCGACGCCACGCGGTGGGAGGGCGTTCCCGCGCAGGTCGCCGGCGGCCAGCCCGGCTACGCCGCGGGCGGGTACGCGCCCGGTGGGTACGGGGCCGGTGCCGGCTACCCCTCGGCGCCGAGCGGCTCCGCGCCTGGGTACCCCGACGCGCCGCCCGCGCCGCCGTCCGGCCTCACGCCGCCGCCCCCGCCGTACGGCGCGATGCCGCCCGCGACGCAGCCGCCGTCGGAGCCGCCGGCCCCGCCCACGCAGCCGCCGACGCAGCCGCCGGCTCCGCCCACGCAGCCGCCGGCCTGATCCCGCCGCCCTCGGCCTGCTCCGCCGCCGCGGTCCGCGATCCGGCCGCGGTCGGCGATCCGCCGCGGTCCGCGATCCGGCCGGGTGGCGGTCCCGGGATCCCGCCGAGACGACGGCGCGGAACGGGCTCGGCCGGATTGCGCCATGGGTCCTCCTGCCCATGCGGCGCGCGGGGGTGGGGGTCGCCGCGCGACTATGATGTGAACAACGACGTCGCCACGCCCGCAGGGGATCCCAACCGAGCGGGGTCGACCGATTCAGGAGGCCGATTCGTGCCCGACGCCACCATCACGGCACAGTCGCAGACGGTGCCGCTGCCGAGCGGACCCTCGGTGCTGCTCACGTGGGCCGGCACGACGCACCGCGGCCGCAAGCGCGAGGCGAATCAGGACGCGATCCTCATGTCGTGCCCGCTGTTCGTCGTCGCGGACGGCATGGGCGGTCACATCGGCGGCGAGATCGCGAGCGCGCGCACGGTGGCCCGCCTGGGCGACATGGCCGGTGCCGGCGAGGTCACGACGGGCGGCATCGAATCCGCCCTCGACGCGGCCGTGCGCGACATCGCCGACCATCCGGAGACGACCGACGACGGCACCGGCACGACGGTCACGGGGCTCTACCTCGACGCCGATGCCGAGCAGCCGTCGTGGGTCGTGCTGAACATCGGCGACTCGCGCGTCTACCTGATGCGCGACGAGGCGCTCGTGCAGGTGACGACCGACCACTCGCTGGTGCAGGAGCTCGTGCAGGCCGGTCGCCTCAGCCCGGAGGAGGCCGAGAGCCACCCGTACGGCAACGTCATCACGCGCGCCGTGGGGCCGACGGAGAGCGTCGTGCCCGACTACGTGCGCGTCGACGTGGTCGACGGCGACCGCTTCGTCGTGTGCTCCGACGGGCTCACGAAGGAGCTCACCGACTACGGCATCCTCCACTTCCTGCGCGAGAACGCCGATCCGGCCGCCGCGGTCGAGGCGATGCTCGCCGCGGCGCTGGAGAACGGCGGACGCGACAACGTGTCGATCGTCATCGTGGATGTGGCGATCGAGGGCGGCGCGGCGGACGAGGACGAGCCGAGCGCGGCGGCGGATCAGCGCGCCGCGGATGCCGGCGATGCCGCCGCGGACGACGCCGAGCCCGGGGTGGACGCTGGTGAGCCCGGCGCGGATCCGACCCGTGGCGCCGACGCGTCCGGCGAGGGCCCGGAGCGGTAGAGCCCGGCGACCGGAAGCGGGTCGCGGTATCGCTGGCGCGGTCCCGTCCGAGAGGAGATCCCGGTTCGGGAGGACGGACTCCGGCGGCCCGGTCCTCGGGAACGGGGTTCTCCTCGTGAACCGGGGAATCCGCCGGCGGTGAGGCGCTGATCCGGGTCCGGGCGGGCGGAGCGGGCCCCGCACGGTCGTCCCACCGCCCACCGGTCGCTCGTGAGGAGATCCCGGTTCGGGAGGACGGATTCCGACGGTCCGGTCCTCGGGAACGGGGTTCTCCTCGTGAACCGGAGGCGCGCCGCCGCGCCCCGGCTCGCTCACAGCGGCCCCGAGGTAGGCGATCCCTCCACAGATCCCCGCGCGGTGCCCCGGCGGTCGCGACGATCGGCTGGGCTGGGTCCATGACAGACGCGCCCGCCGCCCCGCCGATCGTGCTGCCGACGCCCTCCGAGCCGACGCGCCGCGGCCCGCTGCCGCTCGTCGCGTCGGTCGTCCCCGTCATCGGTGCCGTCGTGATGTGGCTCATCACGGGCTCGCTGATCATGCTGTGCTTCGCCGCCCTCGGGCCGCTCATGGCCATCGCCTCGCTGGCGGACGGCGCGCGGGGGCGCCGCAGGGATCGTCGCGCGGCGGCACGGGAGCTGGGCGAGGCGTGCGACCGCGCCGAGGCCGAGATCGAGCGTCGTCACGGGGCGGAGCGTGCGGCACTGGAGCGCTCGCGGCCCGACGCCGCGGGGCTGGTGGGGGAGAGGGCGACGTGGGCGCGCGGCCCGCACGAGCTCGTCGTCGGCCGCGGGCGCGTCGTCGGGACCACGCGCGTGACCGGCGGCGAGGGCGAACGGGCCGAGCGGCTGCGGGAGCGCGCATCCTGGATCGACGACGCCCCCGTGACGGTCCCGGCCCGCGGCGGGCTGTGCGTGCAGGGCGAACCGGTCGCGGCGCGCGCCGTCGCCCGCGCGCTGCTGATGCAGCTGTGCCTGCGCGCGGCCCCGCAGGACCTCGCGGTCGTCGCCGTGCCCGCTCACGAGGAGGAGCCGCTGGCGGAGCTGCCGCATCTGCGCTCCGGCGCGGCGCTGAGCGCGGCGCTGTCGTGGGGAGCCGCGGCCCCGGGCGGCGCCGACATCCTCGTCGCCGCCGTGGCGCCCGGCGACCCGGTGCCCGCCGGGTGCGCGCGCGTGCTCGAGCTCGATCCGCACCATCCCCTGCGGGCACGGCTGCACGGCGTGCAGGGCGAGGCGCAGGAGCTGACCGTCGAGGCGCTCTCCGCCGCGCAGGCGCGATCGCTTGCGCGGCACATGGCGGGGCTCGTGCGGGGCGGCGTGCCCGGCCCTCTCGCGCTCGCGGAGCTTCCCGATCCGCCCTCCGCCGGCCCCGGTCTCGCCGCCGCCATCGGACGCACTGCCGGCGGCGATGTCGTGGTCGATCTGGTGGGCGACGGGCCGCATGCGGTGGTCGTGGGGATGACGGGGACGGGCAAGAGCGAGCTGCTCACGACCTGGGTCACGTCGCTCGCGCGCCGGCTCGGCCCCGACCGCGTCACCTTCCTGCTGGCCGACTTCAAGGGCGGCACGGCGTTCGAATCGCTGAGCGGGCTTCCGCATGTCGCCGGCGTGGTCACCGACCTCGACGGCACGGGCGCGCGCCGGGCCGTCGAGAGCCTGCGTGCGGAGCTGCGGCGCCGGGAGGCGGCCCTCGCCGGCGCCGGTGCGAGGGACATCGCCGACCCCCGCGTGGCGATGCCGCGCCTCGTCATCGTCGTCGACGAGTTCGCGGCGCTGCTGCAGGACCACGCCGACCTGCACGCCGTCTTCACCGACATCGCGGCGCGGGGGCGTGCACTCGGCATGCACCTCGTGCTCGGCACCCAGCGCGCCGCGGGCGTGCTCCGCGAGGCGCTGCTGGCGAACTGTCCGCTGCGGATCGCGCTGCGCGTCGCCGACGCCGCCGACAGCCGGCTCATCGTCGGCACCGACGCCGCGGCGTCGCTGCCCGGAGACGCCGGATCCCGCGGCGTGGCGCTCGTGCGCAGGGCCGGCGACACCGCGCCGCTCGTGTGCCGGATCGCGCGGACGGAGCTCTCCGATCTCTCCCGGGTGGCGCCGGCCGCAGCGGTGCCCGATGCGCCATGGCTGCCGCCGCTGCCGGTCCTGGTGACGCTTCCCGAGCTGCGCGACCGCGCCGGGGCCGAGCAGGGCATCCTGCTCGGGCTGGCCGACGAACCGGAGCACCAGCGGCAGGTGCCCGTGCTCCTCCGCATCGGCACGGATCGCGGGCTGGCGATCCTCGGCGGCGCGGGATCGGGACGCACGGCCGCCGTCCGGCTCATCGCCGCGCAGGCCGAGTCGTCGGGGGCTGGAGCGCTCGTCGTGCCCGCCGATCCGGAGGGCGCGTGGGACGCCCTCGCGTCCGCACCCCGCCCGGCACCGGGAGTGATCGCGATCGACGACCTCGACGCGCTCGTCGCGCGTTTCCCCGCCGATTACGCGGCGGAGCTGCTGGCCAGGGTGGAGGCGCTCGCCCGCGACGCCGGTGCTCTCGGAACGACGCTCGTGTGCTCGGCGGCCCGGGCGGTGGGGCCGGTCGCGCGCGTGCTCGATCTGATGCCGCGTCGCGTGCTGCTGCGCGTGCCCTCGCGCGCGGAGCACGTCGCCGCGGGAGGCGATGCTTCGACCTTCGACGTGTCCCGCCCTCCGGGGCGCGCCGTGATCGACGGGCGCGAGACGCAGCTCGCATGGCCTGGGCCGGTCGTGGCTGTTCCGGAGCAGGCGCACGCCGAGGAGGTGTGGCGCCCGGAGGCCGCCGCGACGGCCGTCGTGCTGCGTGGCGCGGTGGGGGGAGCGGCGCGCATGGCCGAGACGTGGGGGCGTCGGGTGCGCGTGGTCGTGCTGGACGGGCTCGACCCGGGCGTGCGCCTCGCGGAGCTGGCCGCCGGCGCGGAGCGCGTCGTGATCGCCGGCGACGCGGAGTCGTGGATGCGGCACGCAGCCCTGCTGCGCGAGGTGCGTGCGCGTGGCCAGCTGGTCATCGCCGCCGAGTGCGCCTCGGAGCTGCGCACGATGGCGGGGGAGAGGGAGCTGCCGCCCTATGCGAGGCCGCGGGCGTCCCGCGCCTGGGTGGCCGGCGACGGGCTCGCGCCCCGGCGCGTGGTGCTGCCGTGACAGGCGGCGCCGGGACGCGCCCGCGGCCGGGTGGTGACGTCCCGACAGCCGAGGCGCACGACGCGCCCCGCGCCGGCGGGCCGCCCGGTGCGGGTGGCGGAGCTCGCTGCGCTCCCGTGCGGGTGGCGGAGCTCGCTGCGCGGCTGGCGCGGGGCCCGCCGAGGGTCAGACCGTCGGGCGTACGCGCCCGACCTCGCGCCCTCCGCCGAGCACGGCGAACAGCGGGTGCGTGGCCAGCATGTCGGCGACCTCGGCGGCGGGGAGCGCGCCGGCCTGCGCGAGCAGCGAGAGCGCGATCGCGGCCGTGGCGCGGCCGCCGCCGTCGAGCACCTTCACCGCGACGGTCGTGCCGTCGGGGGCGACCATCACCTGGACCGCCTCGGCGCCGAACTTCGAGAAGACGCCGAAGCGCTCGATGGCGACGCTGTCGGGCAGCTCCGGCCCGGCGATGGCCCACGGGTTCTCGCGCACGGCCCGCACGAGCGCGCCGGCGACACGGTGCAGGGCGAACGGCGACCGCTCGGACGATGTGCCGATCCGCTGGATGCCGCGCGCGAGCGCGGACAGGGGCAGGGCGTGCACGGGGGCGCCGCAGCCGTCGATGACGGTCGCCGACACCTTCACGCCGCACAGCCGCTCCACGACGTCGCGGATGTGGGTCTGCAGCGGGTGAGCGGGGTCGAGATAGGAGGCGGTGTCCCAGCCGGTGGCCACGCACGCCGCGAGCATGGCGGCGTGCTTGCCCGAGCAGTTCATGCGGATGCGCGCCTTGGCCCCGTGGTCGCGTACGAGCTCGTCCCGCGTGGCCTGATCGCCGGGCCAGGCCGCGGGGCAGCCCAGGTGATCCTCGTTCAGGCCCGACGCGGCGAGCATGCCGCGGACGACCTCCGCGTGGCGATCGGTGCCGCTGTGGCTCGCGGTCGCGAGCGCGAGCTGCTCGCCCTCGAACGCCGCCCCGGCGGTGATGCTCGCAACGGCCTGGAACGGCTTGAGCGACGAACGCGGCAGCACGAGCGCCTCGGCGTCGCCGAGTGTGCGGAGCGTCTCGCCGTCGGGAGACAGCACGATCGCGGCTCCCGCGTGGCGGGACTCGACGAAGCCGCCTCGATCGGCCACGGCGAGTTCGACGGACTCGGTCACGGAGAGCGTCTCGGGCATGCCCTCCAGCCTAGGGCGTGTCTGACAATCGAAGCCGTCGCGAGCATGGCCGGGCGTGCGTGGCTCGCAAGACCGAGGAGGGAGGCGATGCCGAAGCATCGTCGACCGAAGAGGGCGCAGCGAGACGCGTGCGAACGGCCAGCGCAGTAGGCGAGAGATTGTCAGACGCGACCTCGTTCGCGCGCTGCGTGCCCCGTGTGTGCCGTGGGAGCCTCGCGGGCGCACGCGGCCGGCGGATCGGGCAGACTGGCGGCATGGCAGGAGAGCACCGCTACGCGCTGACGGCGACCTGGACGGGCAACCGCGGCAGCGGCACGTCGGGCTACCGCGACTACGACCGCGACGTGGAGCTGGAGGTGGCGGGCAAGCCGCGGCTGCTCGGCTCGGCCGATCGCCCCTTCCGCGGCGACCCGGAGCGGTGGAACCCGGAGGATCTCCTCCTGGCGGCCCTGAGCCAGTGCCATCTGCTGTCGTACCTGCACGCGTGCGTCGTGCGCGGCGTCGTCGTGGTCTCGTACACCGACGAGGCCACGGGCGTCATGCGTCAGGAGGGCAACGGCGGCCGGTTCGAGAGCGTCACGCTGCACCCGCGCGTCACCGTCGCCGACCCGTCGATGATCGACGACGCCCTCGCGGCCCATCGCGACGCGAACGAATGGTGCTTCATCGCGAGCTCCGTCAACTTCCCCGTCGGGCACGAGCCCGTGGTCGAGGTCGCGGCACCGTAGCGCCGCAGCGGTGCCGACGTGCGCTCAGCGCCGCTCGTGCGGCAGTGCGCGCTTGAGCTTCTCGATCGGCGTCTGCGCGGGCAGCTCGTTGTAGGTGCCGGCGAGCTCCTGGCCGGAGAGCGCGTGGATCGCCGCCATGATCTCGTCGGTGGCCGTTCGCCGCGCGCGACCCGACGTGGCAGGGCCGTGGTGCGACAGATCCAGAGGCGCTCCGAACCGCACGACCACGCGCTCCTTGAGCGAGGGCATCTTGGCGCCGACCGGCATGACCTTGTCGGTGCCGATCAGCCCGATGGGCACGACCGGCGCGCCCGTCTCGAGCGCGAGGAACGCCACGCCGGTGCGCCCCTTGTACAGGCGGCCGTCGCGCGACCTCGTGCCCTCGGGGTGCAGGGCCACCGCCGCGCCGGAGGCGAGGATCTGGCGCTGCCGCTCCAGCGCGTCCAGGGCGGCCTGCCCGGCGCCGCGATCGACGGGCACCGCGCCGACGGCGGTGAAGAACGACCTCGAGAACCAGCCCTTCAGCCCCTTGCCCGTGAAGTAGTCGGACTTCGCCAGGAAGTGCACGGGGCGCGGCGCGGCGGCGACCGGGATCGCGATCGAGTCGATGAACGACAGGTGGTTGCTCGCGAAGATCACGGGGCCGGTGGGCGGGATGTTCTCCCGGCCCTCGACGCGCGGCCGGTAGATCGCGCGGGCCAGCGGCGCCACGGCGACCCGCCCGAAGGTGTAGAGCGCGCTCGGCTGCAGGGGCGTGGCCACGCCGTCGGGATTGCCGTCGGAGGTCATCCCCTCAGCCTACCGAGCCGGGATTCCCGTCCCGGAATGCGCGGCGCGTCCCGATTCCGCCCGGCGTTGTCAGCCGACGCGTCGCGAAGATGCGCAAGGATGGGGGCGTCCCCGAACGAAGAGGTGCTTCCCGTGCGACGTCGATCCGCTGTCCTGCTCTCCACCACCGTGCTCGCGGTCCTGGCCCTCGCCGGCTGCTCGAGCCCCGCGGAGCCGGACGCCGAGCCCACGGGCACGCCCGCCGACCTCTGCGCCGCGGCCGCCGATTCCGGTCCCGTCGTCGAGAGCCTCAGCGTCTCGGACGGCGCGCCCGAGGACGGCGCGGTCCCCGTCGAGTTCGAGACGCCGCTCGAGGTCGCGGACTTCGAGCGCGAGGTGGTCGTCGAGGGCGACGGCGACCCGATCGAGTCCGGCCAGTTCCTGGATGTCGCGCTCACCGCGTACAACGCCGAGACCGGCGAGCTGTTCGGCACCGCCGGCTTCGCGCCGGGAGAGCAGCTGCCGCAGCAGATCTCGCCCGAGAGCACGCTCGGCCTCGTGCTCGGCTGCGCGCCGGTCGGCTCGCGCATCGCCGCGGTCTTCCCCGCCTCCGAGGCCTCGCCGACCGCGCTGGTGTACACCTTCGACATCCTCGGCGTGACCCCGACCGCCGCGTGGGGCGAGGCGCAGGAGCCCGTCGACGGCATGCCCGAGGTCGAGCTCGACGACGACGGCGCCCCGACGGTGACCCTGCCCGACGACCTCGAGACCCCGGAGACCACCCAGCTGGCCACGCTCAAGCAGGGCGACGGCATCGAGGTGCAGGACGGCGACCAGGTGCTCGTGCAGTACCGCGGCGTGCGCGGCTCCACCGGCGAGGAGTTCGACTCCAGCTGGTCGGGCGGCGCCCCCGCCCAGTTCGGCACGGGTCAGGTGATCCCCGGCTTCACCAAGGCGCTCGTCGGCCACACCGTCGGCTCGCAGGTGATCGCCGTCATCCCGCCCGCCGAGGGCTACGGCGAGGGCGAGATCAACGAGGAGGACCTGACGGGCGAGACGCTGATCTTCGTCGTCGACATCCTCGCGACGCAGCACACCCCGGCCGCGCCGGCGGAGTGAACCCGGCGATGCGCCGCGTCGTCATCCTCGGATCCACCGGATCGATCGGCACCCAGGCCCTCGACGTCATCCGCGCGAACCCCGAGCGGTTCGAGGTCGTCGGCCTCGCGGCGGGCCGCAGCGCCGACGCGCTGCGCGCCCAGGCGGAGGAGTTCGGCGTGGCGCACACGGCGCTGGGCGCGGACGACGCCACCCGGCTCGTGCGCGAGGTCGAGTCCGACGTCGTGCTCAACGGCATCACCGGATCCGTGGGGCTCGCGCCCACGCTCGCCGCGCTGGAGGAGGGCCGCACGCTGGCTCTCGCGAACAAGGAGTCGCTCATCGTGGGCGGCCCGCTCGTGAAGGAGCGCGCGGCGCCCGGTCAGATCGTGCCCGTCGACTCCGAGCACTCCGCGATCGCGCAGGCGCTGCGATCCGGCACGGCCGACGAGGTGCGCCGGCTGGTGCTCACCGCGTCGGGCGGACCGTTCCGAGGCCGCACCCGCGCGGAGCTGACCGGCGTCACGCCCGCCCAGGCGCTCGCGCACCCCACGTGGGACATGGGCCGCGTGGTCACGACGAACTCGGCGACGCTCGTCAACAAGGGCCTCGAGGTCATCGAGGCGCACCTGCTCTTCGACGTGCCGTTCGCGCGGATCGACGTGGTCGTGCACCCGCAGTCGATCATCCACTCGATGGTCGAGTTCATCGACGGCTCGACGATCGCGCAGGCCTCGCCGCCCGACATGCGGCTGCCGATCGCGCTCGGCCTGGGCTGGCCGCACCGCGTGCCCGGCGTCGGCGCGCCGATCGACTGGACCACGGCGGCGAGCTGGACGTTCGAGCCGCTGGACGGCGACGTCTTCCCGGCTGTCGCGCTCGCCAAGCGCGTGGGCGAGGCCGGGGCGACCTACCCCGCGGTGTTCAACGCCGCCAACGAGCAGGCCGTCGACGCGTTCCACGAGGGTCGGCTGCCGTTCCTCGGGATCGTCGACACGGTGACGCGCGTCGTCGAGGCACACGAGCCACCCGCCGAGCTGACGCTCGACACGCTCGCGGCAGCGGAGCGGTGGGCCCGCCAGGAGGCGGACCGCGCTGTTCTTTCTTGAATCTGCGCTGTTCTTCTCAGAAGCGTCTGCGCTGTTTCTTTTCAGAAGCGTCTGCGCCGCTCGTGCACCCGCTGCGCGGGTGCCGCTCGCGTGCTCGCGCCGGCGCTCCCGCGCCGGCG
>NZ_JBMDJT010000041.1:0-22568 GCF_057809335.1 Microbacterium sp. FG3
CGCCGCCCCCACGCTCGCGCTTCGCGCTCGCACAGTGATCGTTTGAACGGTGTCTTGCTGACCGGTTGCGCGGTGGCTTGAGGACCGGTTGAGCCCTTCGGTTGGCCGCCGGTTGAACCCCTCATCGGTTGCTGGTCGGTTGCATCGATCGGTTGCTGAATGCCAGCGGCGCAGGCGGAGATGAAGCGACCAAGGCAAGCGGCTCTACGGCGCTGGCCAGGGCAGGGGGCCGCGGCGGGACTCGAGCTCGGCCGCGAGGGCGAGGATCGCGGCCTCGCCGCCCGGGCGGCCGATCAGTTGCACGCTCACCGGCCGCTCCCCCGGCGCAGCCGTGACCGGCACCGTGATGGCCGCCAGGCCGGCGACGTTCACGAAGCTCGTGTGCGGCGCGTACCGGCACTGCCGCGCGAAGTTCTCCTCCGGGTCCGTGCCGTCGGTGAACCACCCGATCGGCTGCGGATCCATCGCCAGCGCGGGCGTGAGCACGGCGTCGAAGGGAGCGAAGGCCTCGATGGTCTCGCGCTCGAACGCGGTCGCGGCCTGGTACGCGCCGATGATCCTCTCGGCCGGCAGCGCGCGACCCTCGCGCACCAGCCACGCCGTGAGCGGCTCGGTGAGCGCGTCGAGGTCCTCGTCGGCCACGGGGATCCGCGCCGCCGACGCCCGCCAGATGGTCGTGAACAGCTCGGGGTAGCCGCGCGGGCGCCAGTCGAGCGGATCGACGCGGTGCTCGGCGAGCAGGCCGACCGCGACCTCGAGCGCGTCGCGCGACGCCGGCGACAGGCTCGTGTCGGTCCAGCCGTCCCACGGCGTCGCGGTCGTCACGCCGATCCGCAGGCCGCGGACGTCGCGCCGCGCGGCCTCGACGAACGGTCCGCCGCCCGGCGCCCGCGTGGCGTAGGCGTACGGCGCCGACCCGGCCAGCGCGTCGAGCAGGTGGGCCGCGTCGGCAACCGAGCGCGCGATCGGCCCGGCGACCGCCAGCCCGCCCGGCGAGTCCATGCCCGATCCGACCGGCAGCCGGCCCCGCGACGGCTTGAGGCCCACGACGCCCACCGTCGCGGCGGGGATGCGGATCGACCCGCCGCCGTCCGAGGCGGGAGCGGCGGGGAGCAGACCGGTGGCGACCGCGACGGCCGCTCCCCCGCTCGAGCCGCCGGCGCCGGTCGCCGGGTCCCACGGGTTGCGCGCCGGCGGCGCGACGAGCGACTCGGTGTAGCCCGTGAGGCCGAACTCCGGGGTGTTCGTCTTGCCGAGGCTCACGGCGCCCAGGCGGTCGAGCGCGGCGGCGATCGGATCGGACGCGTCGGGGACGAAATCGGCGAACGCGCGGGATCCGTACCGCGTGGGCACGCCGGCGCGGGCGGTGAGGTCCTTGTCGGCGAGCGGCACGCCCCACAGCGGCGGCGCGTCCTCCGGCGGCGCGCCAAGCGCGGCGGCGCCATCCCGTGCCCGCTCGGTCGTCACCTCGACGAATGCCCCGAGCGATCCGTCGTGCGCCGCGATCCGCGCGAGGAAGTGATCCGCCGCCTCGAGCGGTGTCACCTCCCCGCGCCGCAGCGCGTCGGCGAGACCGATCAGACCCAGCTCGTGCAGCTCCACCCCGCCATCCTCTCGCGCGGTCGGGCTGGTCGCTTCATCTCCGCGCCTTCGGCGCTGAAGTTCAGCAACCGATGAGGTGCCCCTCGAGCGAACCCGCTCGTCGACCGGAGGCGCGAAGCGCCGGAGCGGAAACGGGCCGAGCGGAGCGAAGCGAAGTCGAGGCCAGATCACAGCACGCTGCTTTCGACGCCGGCCCCTGCGGGGCCTCCGCCCAAGCCGTCTCCGTTCGCGGAGACTCGCACTGAGCGAGCGAAGCGAGTCGAAGTGTCGGTCGACGACCTGCGAGTTCACCGGGCCCTGCGGCGGTAGATCAGCGTGGCGCCGATCCAGGCCGCCGCGAGGATGCCCACGCACCAGGCCAGCGCGATCCAGATCTCGCCGCCGACCGGGTGGCCGGCGAAGAGCGAGCGGATCGTGTTCACGATCGACGTGACCGGCTGGTTCTCGGCGAACCAGCGCACGGGGCCCGGCATCGACGCGGTCGGCGCGAAGGCCGAGCTGATGAAGGGCAGGAAGATGAGCGGGTACGAGAACGCGCTCGCCCCGTCCACCGACTTGGCCGAGAGCCCCGCGACGACCGCGATCCACGTGAGCGCGAGCGTGAACAGCGCGAGGATCCCCGCGTCGCCGAGCCACGCGAGCGGGCCCGCGCCCGTGCGGAAGCCCATGAGAAGAGCGACCCCGATCACGAGCGCGACCGACACGAGGTTGGCCGCGACCGAGGTGAGCACGTGCGACCACAGCACCGACGACCGCGCGATCGGCATGGAGCGGAAGCGCTCGAAGAGCCCGCCCTGCAGGTCGAGGAACAGCCGATACGCCGTGTACGCGATGCCCGAGGCGATCGTGATGAGCAGGATGCCCGGCAGCATGTAGTCGATGTACGACTGCGATCCGGTGTCGATCGCGCCGCCGAACACGAAGACGAACAGCAGCATGATGGCGATCGGCGTGACCGCCGTCGTGATGATCGTGTCGGGACTGCGCAGGATGTGCCGCATCGAGCGGCCCGTGAGCGCGGCGGTGTCGCCGAGCGCGTGTGCGATGACCATCAGGCGGCCTCCTTCCTTCCGACGAGCCGCAGGAACACGTCCTCGAGGCTCGGCTGCTTCTCGATGTACTCGACCTTCGCGGGCGGCATGAGCGCCTTGAGGTCGGCCAGGGCACCCTGCACGAGGATCCGGCCCTCGTGCAGGATGCCGATGCGGTCGGCGAGCTGCTCGGCCTCGTCGAGGTACTGCGTGGTGAGCAGGATCGTCGTGCCGCGGCCGGCGAGCTCCCGCACGGTGTCCCACACCTCGATCCGGGCCTCGGGGTCGAGGCCCGTGGTCGGCTCGTCGAGGAAGACGACGGGCGGCTCGCCGATGAGGCTCATGGCGATGTCGAGGCGGCGGCGCATGCCGCCCGAGTAGGTGCCCGCGCGGCGCCCGCCCGCCTCGGCGAGCGAGAACCGCTCCAGCAGCTCGTCGGCGACCCGGCCCGGATCGGGCAGGTGCCGAAGGCGGGCCACGAGGGCCAGGTTCTCGCGCCCCGTGAGCACCTCGTCCACCGCCGCGAACTGGCCCGTGAGGCTGATCGCCTCGCGCACCGCCTGCGGGTCGGACGCGACGTCGTGCCCGATGATCGAGGCGGCGCCGGCGTCGGCCTTCAGCAGCGTGCTGAGGATGCGCACGAGCGTGGTCTTGCCCGCGACGTTCGAGCCGAGCAGGGCGAAGATGCTGCCGCGCTCGACCTCGAAGTCCACGCCCTTCAGCACGCCGAGCTCGCCGAACGACTCCTCGATGCCCACGACCCGGATCGCGGGGGCGTTCATCGCGCTCGTGATCCGCTCCCCGTGTCGACGCCGTCGATCGCCTTCTTCAGGCGGTCCTTCTCCCTGGTGATCCAGCCCCCGTCGGCGTAGTTCGAGACGAACTCCTCGGCGAACTCCACCGGGTCGTCGCCCACGATGTCGCGGATGGGCGTGCCCGCCGCGGCGTGCTCCTCGAAGAGGTCGGCGAGGTCGCCGAACATCCGCATCATGACCTCGCCGTCGGCGATGCCGCCGGCGTACATCACGTAGCGATCCAGCGCCTGGGCGGCGACGCGGTAGTCGCCGGGCAGCGCCTCGAGGCGCGCCTTGTACTGCTTCTGCTTCTTCTGCTCGAGCGAGCCCGTGAGCTTCTCGATCCATCCTGCGGCCATGTCACTTGCCTTCCTTGTCGGCGCGGAGCTCCTCGAGCCGTGCGGCCAGGAAGCTCCAGTCGTCCCAGAACTCGTTCAGTCGTTCGTGCCCGCTCGCGTTGAGCTTGAGGGACCCGAGCAGAGCCGGGAGCGGTGAGGAGACAGGCATAGACGCGGTGCCCTTCGCGTGAGGTGGGAGCGATCACCACCACGGAGCGCGCAAGGGCGGGCCTGATACGTGCCGCGGCGCTCGTTCTCTCGAGGTGCCCGGGGACCTCATGCCGCGGCGGCGCCGGAGTATGCCACGGAGCTCGAAGACCGCCGGGGTCAGTCGCCGAGGGCGGCGAGGCGCTCGGCCTCGTCGGCCTCGATGCAGGACTGGATGACGGGATCCAGCGCGCCGTTCAGCACCGCGTCGAGGTTGTACGCCTTGTAGCCCGTGCGGTGGTCGGCGATCCGGTTCTCGGGGAAGTTGTAGGTGCGGATGCGCTCCGAGCGGTCCATGCCGCGGATCTGCGACTTGCGCGCATCGGCCGCGACGGCCGCGAGCTCCTCCTGCTGCCGGGCGAGCAGGCGGGCGCGCAGCACGCGCATGCCGGCCTCGCGGTTCTGCAGCTGCGACTTCTCGTTCTGCATCGACACGACGATCCCGGTCGGGATGTGCGTGATGCGCACGGCGGAGTCCGTCGTGTTCACCGACTGCCCGCCGGGGCCGGACGAGCGGAACACGTCGATCTTCAGGTCGTTCGGATCGATCGCGATCTCCTCGGGCTCGTCCACCTCGGGGAAGACGAGCACGCCGGTCGTCGACGTGTGGATGCGGCCCTGCGACTCGGTCGCCGGCACGCGCTGCACGCGATGCACGCCGCCCTCGTACTTCAGGTGCGCCCACACGCCCTGCGCGGGATCGGAGGACGATCCCTTGATCGCGACCTGCACGTTCTTGTAGCCGCCGAGATCCGACTCGTCGCGCTCGAGGATCTCGGTCTTCCAGCCGCGCGAGGCCGCGTACTGCAGGTACATGCGCAGCAGGTCGGCGGCGAACAGCGCGCTCTCGGCACCGCCCTCGCCCGCCTTGATCTCCATGATCACGTCGCGGGCGTCGTCGGGATCGCGCGGGACGAGCAGGCGCCGCAGCCGCTCCTGCGCCTCGGCGAGCCGCTCCTCGAGCGCGGGGATCTCGTCGGCGAACGCCTCGTCCTCGCGGGCGAGCTCGCGCGCGGCCTCGAGGTCCTCCCCCGCGCCGACCCACGCCTGGTGGGCCGCGACGATGCGCGACAGCTCGGCGTAACGGCGGTTGACGCGCTTGGCGCGCGCGGCGTCGGCGTGCACCGCCGGGTCGGAGAGCTCCTCCTGCACCCGGCGGTGCTCGTCGATCAGCGCATCGACGGACTCGAACACGCGCGGATCAGCGGATCTGGTTCTCGTCGCCGGAGGAACGCCCGCCGGCCGAGGGGATCGACTTCTGCATCTGGACGAGGAACTCGACGTTCGACTGCGTCTCCTTGAGCTTCTCGAGGATGACGCCGAGCGCGTGCTGCTGGTCCATGCCCGCGAGGGCCCGGCGCAGCTTCCACGTGATCTTGACCTCGTCGGGGCTCAGCAGCATCTCCTCGCGGCGGGTGCTCGACGCGTTCACGTCGACCGCCGGGAAGATGCGCTTGTCGGCGAGCTGGCGCGACAGGCGCAGCTCCATGTTGCCGGTGCCCTTGAACTCCTCGAAGATGACGTCGTCCATCTTGGATCCGGTCTCCACGAGCGCCGTGGCGAGGATCGTGAGCGATCCGCCGTTCTCGATGTTGCGCGCGGCGCCGAAGAAGCGCTTCGGCGGGTACAGCGCCGACGCGTCGACGCCGCCCGAGAGCACGCGGCCCGACGTGGGGGCCGACACGTTGTAGGCGCGGCCCAGGCGGGTGATCGAGTCG
The DNA here is from genome assembly GCF_057809335.1 of Microbacterium sp. FG3. Lineage (NCBI taxonomy): Bacteria > Bacillati > Actinomycetota > Actinomycetes > Micrococcales > Microbacteriaceae > Microbacterium > Microbacterium sp. FG3. The sequence goes on from NZ_JBMDJT010000041.1 coordinate 5,691, forward strand.
AGCAGCACGACCACGTCGCGGCCCAGCTCGACGAGGCGCTTGGCGCGCTCGATGGCGAGCTCGGCGACCGTCGTGTGGTCCTCGGCGGGGCGGTCGAAGGTCGAGGCGATGACCTCGCCCTTCACCGTGCGCTGCATGTCGGTGACCTCCTCGGGGCGCTCGTCGACGAGCACGACCATGAGGTGGACCTCGGGGTTGTTCTGCGCGATCGCGTTCGCGATCTGCTGCAGCACGATCGTCTTGCCCGCCTTCGGGGGCGCGACGATGAGGCCGCGCTGGCCCTTGCCGATCGGCGCGACGAGGTCGATGATCCGCTGCGTCAGCTTCTCGGGCGCCGTCTCGAGGCGCAGGCGGTCCTGGGGGTAGAGCGGCGTGAGCTTGCCGAACTCCACGCGGTCGGCCGCGTCGTCCACCGACAGGCCGTTGATCGAGTCGACCTTGACCAGGGCGTTGTACTTCTGGCGACCCTGCTGCTCGTTCTCGCGGGGCTGCTTGATGGCGCCGACGACGGCGTCGCCCTTGCGCAGGTTGTACTTCTTCACCTGGCCGAGCGAGACGTACACGTCCTGCTGGCCGGGCAGGTAGCCCGTGGTGCGGACGAACGCGTAGTTGTCGAGCACGTCGAGGATGCCCGCGATCGGGATGAGCACGTCGTCCTCGCCGATCTCCGGCTCGAACTCGTCGCTCTGGGCGCCGCGCGTGCGCTTGTTGCGGCGGTTGCGGTCCTCCTGCGGCTGCGCCTGCGCCTCGGGCTGTGCGCCGCCGTTCTGCGGGCCGTCGCCCTTGTTCTTGTTGCGGCTGCGGCTGCGGCTGCGGCGGCTGCGACCGCGACCGGAGCCCTCCTCGCCGTCGCCGTCCTGCTCGTCGGCCGACTCGGCGTCGTTCTTGCGCGCGTCGCCCTCGGCCTGCTCGGCCTGGGGCGCCTCGGCGGCGTCGTCGCTCTTGGCGGCCTTCGCGCCGCGGCCGCCCTTGGTGCGCGGGGCACGGGCAGGCTTCTCGGCGGTGTCGGCCTCGGGCTGCTCGGCCTTGTCGGCCTCCGGCTGCTCGGCCTTCGCGGCGTCGGACTTCGCGGCGTCGGCCTGGTCGGCCTGCGGCGCCTCGGGCTTGTCGCCTTCGGGCGCCTCGGCGGGCTTCTCGGCCTCGGCGGCCGCGGCGACATCGGTCTCGGCGGCCTTGCCGCGGCGGCGCGGGGCGCGCTTCGGCTTCTCGGCCGGCGCCTCCGCCTGCTCGGCGGGCGCTGCCTGCTCGGCCGGAGCCTCGGCGGCCGGCGCGGCCTGCTCGTTGCCGGTCGCCTCCACGGCGGCGTCGGTGGACGCGGCCTTGGCGCGGCGCGGTGCACGCTTGCGCGGCGCCTTCGCCGGGGCCTTGGTGGCCTCGGCCGTGCTCGCCTCGGGGGCGGTCTCGGCGGTGGCGGGAGCGGTGACGCTCTCGTCGCCCTTGGCCTCGACGGCTTCGGACTGGATCTCGGAGATGGACTCCAACGTGACTCCTCATCGGGTCGTGGATTCTCAGCCAGCCGCAGGGGGATCCGTCAGACGGGATCCACCGTGCGCGCGCCACGTCGTGCGCCGGTCAACCGGTTGCCGCACCGAAGAGAACACACTCGGGCGGACGGTGGGGTGACCGTGCGGGGCTTCGCAGATTGCGACGGAGGTCAGAATTCGTGCTCTGAGGCACCCTCCGCTGTGATCCTCACTGTACCACCTCGGCGCGGCGCCGACGGCGCTTGCCACGGTCGCTTCACCTCCACGCCTCCGGCGCTGACGTCCAGCAGCGGGAGGCTCAGCGCAGCGCGGCCGAGGCGATGTAGTCGCGCAGCGCGCTCGCGTCGTCCGGCATCTCCACGACGCGCTGCGGCGCGGACATCATCTGCTGCAGCTCGCGCGACAGCTCCAGCTCCACGCCGATCGCCTCGCGGATCGTCTCGGCGAACTTGTGGGGCTTGGCCGTCTCGAGCACGAGCATCGGCACGCCCGGCTCCGCGAACTCGCGCGCGACCTTCACGCCGTCGGCCGTGTGCGGATCGATGACATCCCCGGTCGCCTCGTGCACGGATCGGATCGTCGCCAGGCGATCCGCGTGCGTCGACGTGCCGCTCACGAGGCCGAACTCCTCGGCGAAGCGCGGCTGCTCGGACGAGAAGTCGAACGATCCGCCCTCCAGCTCGCGCCACGCGTCGACGACGCGCGCGGCGTCGCGGCCGACGAGCTCGAAGATGAAGCGCTCGAGGTTCGACGCCTTCGAGATGTCCATCGACGGGCTCGAGGTCGCCACGGTCTCGGTGGCCCCGCGCGGGCGGTAGACGCCGGTGCGGAAGAACTCGTCGAGCACGTTGTTCTCGTTCGTCGCGAGCACGAGGCGGCGGATCGGCAGGCCCATCTGCCGCGCGTAGAAGCCGGAGAGGATGTTGCCGAAGTTCCCCGACGGCACGGTGAACGACAGCTCGGTCCAGCCGCCCGCGTCGGTCGCGCGCAGCCAGGCCCAGATGTAGTAGACGACCTGCGCCGTGATGCGGGCGAGGTTGATGGAGTTGACGGCGCCGAGGTGGTGCGCGCGCTTGAACTCCAGGTCGCCGGCGAGCTGCTTGACGAGGTTCTGGCAGTCGTCGAAGACGCCGTCGATCGCGATGTTGTGGATGTTCGGGTCGTCGAGCGAGAACATCTGCGCGCGCTGGAACGCGCTCATCCGGCCCTGCGGCGACAGCATGAACACCGCGATCCGCTCCTTGCCGCGCAGCGCGTGCTCGGCGGCCGATCCCGTGTCGCCCGACGTGGCGCCGAGCACGTTGAGCACCGATCCGCGGCGCTCGAGCGCGTACTCCAGCACCTGGCCGAGGAACTGCATCGCGAGGTCCTTGAACGCCAGGGTCGGTCCCTCCGAGAGCCCGACGAGCTCGATGCCGTCGCCGATCGCCCGCAGCGGCACGACCTCGCCGGGGAAGGGCTCATAGGCCGCTGCCACCATGCGCGCGAGGTCGCGGCGCGGGATGTCGGTCGCGAACAGCGCGAGCACCTCGGTCGCCAGCTGCGGGTAGGTCAGCGCGCGCCAGCGCTCGAGCGTCTCGCCGTCGACCTCCGGAAGCTCGGCCGGCACCGCGAGCCCGCCGTCGGGGGCCAGCCCCTCGAGCAGGGCCTCGCTGAACGACAGCGGCTCGCCGCCGCCTCGGGTGGAGAGGTAGTTCATCGATCCGGCGCTCCTCGGGTCAGCTGTCGCGACATGTCCATTCTGGGGTCGTCGGACGCGTGTGTCGTGCCGCCCATGAAGTCCACGGCCAGCATGAGCGCCTGCCACGACCCCTCCGCGGCCTCCTCGGCGACGGCGGCGGCCTCGAGCCGGCGACCGGGTCCGTCGGCGAGCACGAGCACGCTGGGCCCGGCGCCCGAGACGACGGCCGCGAACCCGCGGGCGCGCAGTGCGCCGACGAGCGCGAAGGTCTCGGGCATCGCCTGCGCGCGGCGCTCCTGGTGCAGCTTGTCCTCGGTGGCCGACAGCAGCAGATCCGGGCTCTGCGTGAGCGCCGCGATGAGCAGCGCCGAGCGCGAGACGTTGAACACCGCGTCCTCGCGCGAGACCTCGGCGGCCAGCACGCTGCGCGCCATCGACGTCGACATCGTGCGATCGGGCACGAACACGACGGGCGCGACGCCGCGGTGCACGAGCAGCTTCTTGTGCTGCGGCACCCCGTGCTCGGTCCACGCGATCGTGAGCCCGCCGAACAGCGCGGGCGCGACGTTGTCGGGGTGCCCCTCCAGCTCGGTCGCGAGCCGCAGCAGGTCGGCGTCGGTGAGCCGCCCGCCGAGCAGCCCGTTCGCCGCGAGCACGCCCGCCGCCACCGCGGCGCCGGACGACCCCAGCCCCTTGCCGTGCGGGATGCCGTTGTGCGCGACGATCCGCAGCCCGGGCGCGCGCTCGCCGGCCGCCTCGAAGCAGTACCGGATCGTGCGGGCGATGAGGTGCGAGTCGTCGCGCGGGATGTGCTCCGCCCCGCTGCCGGTGACCTCGATCTCCAGCTCGCCCGGCGCGAGGGCGGTCACCTCGACCTCGTCGTACACGCTGAGCGCGAGGCCGAGCGTGTCGAAGCCGGGGCCGAGGTTGGCGCTGGTCGCCGGGACGCGCACGTGCACGGTGCGCGGCGCGGCGGGCTCGGCGCTCATTCCCCTTCGACGCGCAGCACGGAGACCACGCGCTCGACGGCGTCGCTGGCGGCCAGGCGCGCGACGGTGTCGCTCAGCGCCTGCTCGCGGGCGCGGTGGGTGCCGATGACGATCGACGCCGTGTCGCCCTCGCGCTGGCTCTGATCCACCGTGGCGACCGAGACGCCGCCGTCGGCGAAGATCCCCGCGATCGTCGCGAGCACGCCCGGCTCGTCCGTCGCCTCCAGGCGCACCTGGTAGCGGGTGAGGATCCGCCCGATGGGCGCGGTCGGCAGGCTCATGCGCGGCGATTCGCCCACGCCCACGCCGCCGGCGATGTGGCGGCGGGCGGCCGAGACGACGTCGCCGAGCACGGCCGAGGCCGTCTGCAGCCCGCCGGCGCCGGCGCCGTAGAACATGAGCGGGCCCGCGGCGGCCGCCTCGACGAACACGGCGTTGTTGCCGCCGTGCACGCTCGCCAGCGGGTGGTCGCGCTCGATGAGCGCGGGGTACACGCGCACCGAGATCGACTCTTCGCCGTCGTCGTCGAGGCGCTCGCACACCGCGAGCAGCTTCACGACGAAGCCGGCGCGGCGAGCGCCCTCGATCATGTCGGCCGTGACGTTCTCGATGCCCTCGCGGTGCACGTCGTCCAGCGACACCTTGGTGTGGAACGCGAGGCTCGCGAGGATCGCCGCCTTCTGCGCGGCGTCGTAGCCCTCCAGATCCAGCGTGGGGTCGGCCTCGAGGTAGCCCAGGTCGGTCGCGATCCGCTGCGCCTCCTCGGCGCTCAGGCCCTCGCGGTCCATCTTGTCGAGGATGAAGTTGGTGCTGCCGTTGACGATCCCGAAGATGCGCTGGATCCGGTCGCCGGCGAGCGAGTCCTTGAGGGGGCGGATGATCGGGATTGCGGCGGCGACGGCCGCCTCGTACGACACGCTCGCGCCCACCTGGTCGGCGGCGTCGAAGATCTCGGATCCGTGCGTGGCGAGCAGCGCCTTGTTGCCCGTGACGACGTCGGCGCCCGAGGTGAGCGCCGTGAGCAGGTGCGTGCGCGCCGGCTCGATGCCGCCCATGAGCTCGATGACGATGTCGCTGCCGACGATGAGGCTCTCGGCGTCGGTGGTGAGCAGCTCGCGCGGCAGCTCGACGTCGCGCGGCGCGTCGAGGTTCCGCACGGCGATGCCCGCCAGCTCCAGCTCGGCGCCGGCGCGCTCGGCCAGCTCCTCGCGGTGCGTGAGCAGCAGGTGCGCGACCTGCGATCCCACCGATCCGGCGCCCAGCAGCGCGACCCGGAGCGTGCGCTTCTCGATCATTCGGTCTCCTCGTTCGGGTGCGCGGCGCGGGGCTCGAGGCCCAGGTCGCGCGCGAGCAGGTCGTCGATGGTCTCGCCGCGCACGATGACGCGCGCGGATCCGCCCGACAGCGCCACGACGGGCGGCCGCGGCACGGCGTTGTAGTTGCTGGCGAGCGAGTGGCAGTAGGCGCCGGTGGCGGGCACGGCGAGCAGGTCGCCGGGGGCGACATCGGCGGGCAGGTACTCGGCGTCCACGACGATGTCGCCCGACTCGCAGTGCCGGCCCACGACCCGCGCGAGGGCGGGCTCGGCGCCGCTCGTGCGCGACGCGATCCGCGCGGAGTACTGCGCGCCGTACAGGGCGGTGCGGGCGTTGTCGCTCATGCCGCCGTCCACGCTCACGTAGAGGCGCGTGACGGCGTCGGTGACGTGCACGGGCTTGACCGTGCCGACCTCATAGAGCGTGACGCCCGCGCGGCCGACGATCGCGCGGCCGGGCTCGAAGGCGAGGTTCGGCACGGGGATGCCGCGGGCGGCGCACTCCCCCGCCACGGCGTCGACGATGTCGCCGGCGAGCTGCGCGATCGGGGTCGGGTGCTCGGCGCGCGTGTAGGCGATGCCGTACCCGCCGCCGAGGTTCATCACGGGCACGTCGCCGCCCTCGAGCAGGCGGGCGTGCACGTCGACGAGGCGCGCGGCCGACTCGGCGAAGCCGGCGGCGCCGAAGATCTGCGAGCCGATGTGGCAGTGCAGGCCCATGAACTCCAGCTGCGGCAGCTCGCGGATGCGCGCGACGACCTCGGGCGCCTGCGCGAGGGGGAAGCCGAACTTCTGGTCCTCGTGCGCGGTGGCGAGGAAGTCGTGGGTCTCGGCGTGCACGCCGCTGTTGACCCGCACGAGCACGGGCTGCACGACGCCGAGGCGCTGGGCGATGGCCGCGAGCCGCTCGAGCTCGATCGGGCTGTCGATCACCACGGATCCGATGCCGACCGAGACGGCGTGCTCGAGCTCGGCGACCGACTTGTTGTTGCCGTGCAGGCCGACGTGGAACGGATCGACGCCGGCCGCGAGCGCGATGGCGAGCTCGCCGCCGGTGGCGACGTCGATCGCGAGCCCCTCCTCGCGCACCCAGCGGGCGACGGCGCCGCTGAGGAACGCCTTGCCCGCGTAGTAGACGCGGGCGCGGGCGCCGTGGCGGGCGGCGGCGTCACGGAAGGCGGCGAGCACCTCGCGGGCCCTGGCGCGCACGGCGTCCTCGTCCAGCACGTACAGGGGCGTGCCGAAGTCGCGGGCCAGCTGCGTGGCGGGGATGCCGCCGACGCGCAGCACGCCGTCGGCGTCGCGATCCGCGCCCGCGGGCCAGACGGCCTCGACGAGGTCGTTCGGGTCGTCGGGCACGGCGAGCCACTCGGGCACGACGGCCCCGGCGGGGCTGTGAGTCACCCGACGAGTCTAGGACGAGTCCGGCGGCGACCCCCGTCGCACTGAGCCTTATGCGCAGTCGCCGGGCTGCTGCAGCGTCGGATCGTTCAGCAGCCCGCCGTCGAGCGCGAGGTGGGCGATGAGCTCGTCGCCCTCGACGGTGGCGTCCGTCAGCGTGATGCCGCGCGGCAGGCTCTCGGAGAGGCAGACGGGGATCGGCTGGGCGAGCGCGGCGGGCACGCCGGGCGGGAGCTGGCCGGGCAGCTGGTGTCCGCCGAGCGCGATCCCGGTGGGCGACAGCAGCAGGCGTCCGTCGTCCGCCGAGGGCCGCAGGGTGAGCTGCAGGGTGCCGAGGATCGGCAGCTCGCCCGAGACGGCGACGTCGGGTTCGGCGATCGCGATGCGCGCGGCGTCGCCGAGCGCCTCCCACGCGGTGCCGGCGCTCGCGCGGCCGAGGAGGCTCTCGACAGCGGCGGCGTCGAGGGCCGCGGTGGCGGAGGCGCGCTCGGCGCTCAGCGCGCCGGTGTCGACGCCCTCGAGCGCGAGCCGCACGTCGGCGGTGAAGCCCTCGTACTCGACGCGCTCGCCCGTGACGTGCGCCTCGTCGATCCGGCCGCCGATCAGCTGCGGGATGACGAGCCCCGGGATCTCGACGTCGAGGTGCCCGACGCGGACGCCGGCGTCGACGACGGCCTCCTCCACGCGGTCGCGGATGACGGATCGGGCGACGGCCTCACCGGCGACGAACGCCCCGGCCGCGACCGCGACCACCGCCACGATCGCGACGATCCATCCCCATCGCCGCCGCTTCATACGTGCACCCTCTCATCCCGACCTTGGTCGCGGGTGCGAGCGGTTGCGGCCCCGGTTGCTGAACGGAGCGCCGCAGGCGCGCAGATGAAGCGACCACCGCAAGCGCGGTTGCGGCCCTGGTCTCGACGCGCTCGCTTCGCTCGCTTGCTCGACCCGTCCCCGCTTCGCGGCTGCGCCGCTCCGGTCGACGAACGAGAACCACCGCTCGTCGACCGAGCGAAGCGAACGGAGACGGGTTGAGCGAAGCGCCCGCAGGGCGCGGAGCCGAAACCACCGAGCCAACCGACCGGGCACACCCTGCTCGGTTGCTGCCGGGCTCGCCCGCCGGCGCGTCACATGCGCTCGGGGGCGCTCACTCCCAGGAGGGCGAGGCCGTTGCGGAGCACCTGGCCCGTGGCGTCGTTGAGCCAGAGGCGCGTGCCGTGCACGGGCTCGACGGGCTCGTCGCCCTTGGGCGTGACGCGGCAGTTGTCGTACCAGCGGTGGTAGAGGCCCGCGATCTCCTCGAGGTACCGGGCGATGCGGTGCGGCTCGCGCTGGTCGGCGGCGAACGCGACGAGGCGCGGGAACTCCTGCAGCGCGCCGAGCAGCGCCGCCTCGGTCTCGTGCGTGAGCAGCTCGGGCGCGAAGGTGTCGCGCGTGACGCCGGCGTCGATCGCGTTGCGGGCGACGTTGTGCGTGCGCGCGTGGGCGTACTGCACGTAGAACACGGGGTTGTCGTTCGTGCGCTTGCGCAGCAGCTCGGGATCGAGCGACAGCGGCGAGTCGGCCGGGTACCGTCCGAGCGAGTAGCGCAGGGCGTCGGTGCCGATCCACTCGCGCAGGTCGTCGAGCTCGATGATGTTGCCGGCCCGCTTCGACAGGCGCGCGCCGTTGACCGACACGAGCTGCCCGATCAGCACCTCGATGTCCTTCTCGGGGTCGTCGCCGGCGGCGCCGGCCAGCGCCTTGAGGCGGTGCACGTAGCCGTGGTGATCGGCGCCGAGGAGGTAGATCTTGTGCGCGAAGCCGCGGTCGCCCTTGCTGAGGTAGTAGGCGGCGTCGGCGGCGAAGTAGGTGTACTCGCCGTTGGAGCGGCGGATGACGCGATCCTTGTCGTCGCCGAAGTCGGTGGTGCGCACCCACACGGCGCCGTCCTCGTCGAAGACGTGGCCCTGCTCGCGCAGGCGCTCGACGGCCTGGTCGATGAGGCTGGGCGCGCCGTCGTGGAGCGTGCGCTCCGAGAACCACACGTCGAACTCCACGTTGAACTCGCGCAGCGACTTCTGGATCTCGGCGAGCTGCAGCTGGTACGCGACCTCGCGGACGGCGGCGATGGCCTCGTCCCGCCCGACCTCGGGCAGGTTCGGCAGGATCGTGGCGACGCGGGCGCCGAGGTCGTTGATGTACTCGCCCTTGTAGCCGTCCTCGGGGGCGGGCTCGCCCATGATCGCGGCGTACACGGAGGCGCCGAAGCGATCCATCTGCGCGCCGGCGTCGTTGATGTAGTACTCGCGCGCCACGGTGGCGCCGCTGGCCTCGAGCAGGCGGCCGATCGCGTCGCCGAGCGCGGCCCAGCGGGTGTGCCCGATGTGCAGAGGGCCGGTGGGGTTGCCGCTGACGAACTCGAGGTTGATCGTCTGCCCCGCGAGGGCGTCGTTGCGGCCGTAGGAGTCGCCGCCCTCGACGATGGTCTTCGCGAGCGCGCCGGCGGCGGCCGCCTCGAGGCGGATGTTGATGAAGCCGGGGCCCGCGACCTCCACGCCCGCGACGCCGTCGACGGCGGTGAGGCCGTCGACGATCTCCTGGGCGAGCTCGCGCGGGTTCGTGCCGAGCTTCTTGGCGAACTTCATGGCCGTGTTCGTGGCCCAGTCGCCGTGGTCGCGGTTCTTCGGACGCTCGAACGCGATGTCGGCGGCCGTGATCCCCAGGTCCTCGCCGGGGCGGCGTCGCTCGGCGATCGGCGCGAGGACGGCGAGCAGAGCGGCGGCGAGGGCATCGGGATTCATAGGCGTCAAGTCTATGGCGGTGCGGGGCGGGCGAACGCTGAGCGCGCACCTCGTTCGGCAACCGGTCGAGGGGTGCGCTGCGCCTCGCTCCGACGGAGCGGATGCCGGCCCGGTCGAGCCCGCCGCCCCCGGATGGGGTCAGGCGGCGCGGGGTGGCGGGGTCCAGTGCCATCGGAGGGGTGAGTGGGTGGGGAGTTCGACGGGTTCGCTGCCGTCGGGTGGGTGGAGCAGGAAGGGGCCGTTTCGGTCGCGGGTGATGCGGTGGCGGTGGTGGTGGAGGTTCATGTGGTGGAAGCGGCACAGGAGGATGCCGCGGTCGATGTCGGTGCGGCCGGCGTGGGCGGCCCATTCGTCGATGTGGTGGGCTTCGCAGTAGGAGGCGGGCATGTCGCATCCGGCCCACCGGCAGCCGCCGTCGCGGATGGCCAGGGCGATGCGCTGCTTCGGGGTGAACAGGCGCTGCTCCCGCCCGACATCGAGCGGGTTGCCGTGTGCGTCGACGGTCACCGGGACGTGACCGGTGGTGCAGATGGCCTGCTCGACCGCCGGGGCGGGGAGGGGGTGGCCGCCGTCCTCCGTGTATCCGGGACCAGGGCGGGCGGGTGCGGGAGCAGGGCTGTCGGTGTCTCCGATGCTGCCGCTCGCGGCACCGTCGGGTCGAGTCGGGTTGCAGGTCGCGTCGCGGGTGGGGTCGATGGTGACGACGCGGACGCCGGGCTGGCGGGCGCCGAAGACGGTTTCGGCGTCGGCGACGGCGCCGGCGCGGAGCACCCCGAGGATGAGGTCGTAGGTGAGCTGGTCGTTCGTCCGCGGGTCGTCGGTGAGCTGTTGCGCTTTCGCGGCCTCGTCGGGGTCGACGAACCGGGGACCGCCGCGGCGGGGCCGCAGGGCCGCGTCGATCACGGCCCGCATCCACGCCGCACCCTCGTCGTCGAACACGATCTTCGCGTGCTGGACGCCGTCCGCGTCCGTCCACATCCGGAACGCGCGTGCCTCGAACCGGGCCAGGAACCGCGCCTCGGCACCCTCCGGATCCAACCGGTCCCGCAACACCCGTGCCGCGGCGGCGAGATCCTCCACCGTGCACTCGGCCGCGACAGCGACCAGCTGCTCGGCCGCCAGTCGCCACGCCTCCACCGCCGCATCCTCCGCGCCGGCCGACGGCGAGTCCTCCGAGGGCGAGCCGGTGGGTGGGTGGCCGAGCCCGCGGAGGATCGCATCCATCTGCGCCGTAGTCACCACCCCGCTCAGCAGCGCCTGGTCGACCGGGTCATGCCACGGCCGCGCGGGCGTGGAGTCCTGCTCGGCCGCATCGCCGCGATCCGCGGCAGGGTCGAGACCCTCCGGCGCCGCACCGGGGCCGTTCCCGCCCAGCGCGGATTCCACCAGCGACTGCCCGACCCGCACCTGCCGGGCCGCGTCGCCGCGGGTGCCGCCGGAGAGCTCCTGCACGAGCGCGACCGCGTTGCGATGACCCCGACCCTGCGCCAGGCCCTTGTGCCCGGCCGCCCGTGACGAGCGCGCCGAGACCACGCCGGCGGCGACCGCGCGGACGCGTTCGGCGGTCTTGGCCAGGTCCGTCGCGACGGTCAGCAGGGCGAGCACGTCCTCGTCGGGAAGGGCCGCCACCACAGCGACATCCACCGGCGGCAGCGACGCGATCGCGCCTGCCCGGTCCTGGAAATCGCTGAGGAATGTCATACCCGCATCGTCCCACCGACCACCGACATCCGAACCCGCGGAACCCCCGACCAGGACCAGAAACGCGATTCTGTGGATAACCCCGTGGAAACGACGGCTGTGGACGAACCGACACCCGCACCGACCCCCCCCCCCCCCCCCCGCCCCCCGCAGGAGGACTTGCCGTGGTCGCTTCATCTCCGGCGCTTCGCGCCTCCGTTCAGCAACCGATCGGGTGGGCGCTCCGGTCAGCAGCCGACCCGATACACCTCGGCACAGCAACCGCAGGAGGCTTGCGGTGGTCGCTTCATCTCCGGCGCTTCGCGCCTCCGTTCAGCAACCGATCCGGTGCAACCCGATTCAGCACCGAGCGCACGCCAGACCGCGCCCACGCCCCTCACGATCCGCCCGACACGATCACCCGCAGCGGGGTGCGCGCGACGCGGCCGGTCGCCTCGTTGCGGGCCAGGCCGAGGCGGCGCAGCCAGGTCTGGCCGTTGCGCTCGGCCGAGCGCTCGGCCCACGCCTGCCCGGCGAGGATCTCGACCGTGCCGCCGACCGCGATCCACATCGAGCGGTGGCCCGTCTCGTCGCTGCGCACGGGGCAGATGCGCCACGGGCGCGATCCGTCGATCGTCGCCTGTGCGTGGCTCAGGGCGCGCTCGGCCGAGGCGAAGCTGCGCGCGCTGATCGCCAGCGTGAGGTCGTCGGGCGAGACGAGCGTCCACAGGAACCGCGGATCGTCCGCCGCCGCGGGCACCCGCGTGATGCCGTCGAGGGGCGTCATCGCGAGCGCCGCGCGCCGCACCGACGCGCGGCCGGCGTGCAGGGCCCCGTCCCCTCCCGGATCGAGCACGATCAGCCGCAGCCCGCCGGCATCCTCATCCGCCGCGTCCGCAACAGGATCCGCCGCGTCGGCAACAGGATCGTCCGCGTCGGCAACAGGATCGTCGTCGATCCGCTCGCGCATGTCTCGGAGCATCCGCTCCCCCTCTCTCAGCCCGCGCTCCGTGCGCGGGCGGCGTAGTCGTTCGCCACGGCCGCGACGTCGTCCACGTACACCTCGAGGTGGTTGTACGAGAACACGGCCGCGCGCCAGCCCTCCGTGGTGGTCATCGGGCCCGACGCGCACAGGTACCGGGCGGCGCCGAGCGCGGCGTCGTCGATGTGATTCGGATCGGCCACGCCATCGCCGTTGCCGTCGGCACCCCAGTACGACCACGTCTCGGGGATGAACTGCATCGGCCCCACGGCGCGGTCCCACACGGTGTCGCCGTCCCACGCGCCGCCGTCGGTGTCGTGGATCGCCATCACGCCGTCGCCGTTCAGCGGCACGCCCAGGATCCGCGGGGTCACCCAGCCGTCCGCACCCACGGACGACCCGCCGTGGCGCCCGTGATCCGACTCGATCGCCCCGATCCCGGCGAGCGTGTTCCACCCGATGCCGCACGAAGGGTCCTCGGCCTCGACCGTGAGGTGCGCCGACGCGTAGGCGGCCAGCGCGCGGGCCGGGATGCCGGTGGCGGCAGACGTCTGCGCGAGCCAGGCGGCGTCGATGCGCGCGGCGGGGCCGGCGTCGGCCGCCGAACCCGAGACCGGCGCGTCGCCGGAGGGCACGGTGCCGTCGGGTCCGGTCACCGTGACGTCCGGCAGCGTTCCCGCCGGCGGGGGCACGTACTCGGCGCTCGACGCGGCGGGCGGCGACTGGCGCACGAGGTTGAGCAGCGCCACGGCGACGGCCGCGATGAACACGATGGCGAGCACCGTGAGCACGCGCGAGACCGCGACGCGCAGCATGCTCGATGCGCGGGTCATCCGGCCGCCTCCCCGGGGTCCTGCGGCACGGGCGTCTGCGTCGGCCCGGGCGTCGGCTGCGCCTCGACGCGGAGGCTCACCGTGACACCCACCCTCAGCACCGCGCCCGCGGCCGGCTCGCTGCCGGCGACCGTGGCGGCGGCAGACGCCGGCTGCTGGTCGGCCACGGCCTCGAAGCCCGCCGAGAGCAGCACCGCGATGGCGGCGGGCACGCTCATCCCCCGCACATCGGGCACGGTGTTGCGCCCGCTCGCGACCGTCACGTCCACCGCCGTGCCGGGCTCCGCCCGCGAACCCGGCTCGGGGCGCTGGCCGAGGACCCGGTCGGCGGCCTCGGCGGCCTCGACCCTGTTGACCGCGCCCAGGCGGAGCCCGGCCTGGGCGAGCGCCGCCTCCGCATCGGCGAGGGTGCCGAACAGGGTGGGGATCTCGACCTGGGCGGGCGCGGGCGGGGCGGACGTCGAGGGCTCGGGGGTGGGCGACGGCGACGACGACGGCGTCGGCGAGGCGGATCCGGGTGGCGGCGTCTGCGGCGTGCTCGGCGCGGTCGTGGGCTGGGGGCGCGGCCCCTCGGCCTCGGCGCCCGGCGAGCCGGCGAGGAAGGTGGCGCCGAGCGCGGCGACGGCGAGGATCGCGACCGCCCCCAGGCCCAGCAGCACGCCCGCGCCGCCGGCCCGCGCCCTCGCATCACGCACCGGCTCGGCGATGTCGTCGTCCGCGGGGCGCAGGTAGTCCAGGTCGCCGCCGCCGTCGGGGCGCAGCACCGACGTGGGGCCCGTGCCCTCCGCCGGGGCGTCCGGGGTCTCGACTACGGAAGCCGCGGCCACGGCGGCCGCGCCGGCCTCGGCGAGCGCGGCCCGGAACTCCGCCGCCGTGCGGAACCGGTGCGCCGGCGTCTTGCTCAGCGCGCGCGTGACGACCCGGTCGAACGGCCGCGCGGCGGGCGCGATGGCCGAGGGCACGGGAGGAGGGGCCGAGACGTGCGCCCGCATCACCTGCTCGACGGTCGTGCGGGGGAACGGCGGGCGACCGGTGAGGGCGTAGACGAGCACCGCGCCCGCCTGGTACAGGTCGCTGACCGAGCGCACGGGCAGCCCCTGCGCCTGCTCGGGCGACATGAAGTGGGCGTTGCCGACCACGTGCCCGCCGTCCTCCGCCCCCGCCAGGAGCACGTCGGAGCCGACCGTGGCACGCCCTGTCACGTCGGCGAGCCCGAAGTCGAGGATCCGCACCATGCCCGCGCTCAAACCTGCGCCCGGCGCGCGGTCGCGGGCACCGTGCAGGATGACGTTCTGCGGCGAGATGTCGCGATGCACGAGACCGGCCTGGTGCGCGGCGCCGAGGCCGGCGAGCAGCCCGTCGACGACCGCGACCGCGTCGCCCGCGCCCAGCGCCCCGACGGCGTCGACGTGCTCGCGCAGCGTCGGCCCGGTGAGCAGCTCGAGCGCGATCCAGGGCATGGTGACACCCCCGGCATCGTGCAGGCCCGCGTCGTGCACCCGCACGATGTTCGGATGATCCAGCCGCATCGCGAGGCGGGCCTCGCGCAGGAACGCCTCCCGCGCCGCGTCGTCGGCGCACAGGTGCGGGTGCAGCAGCTTGACCGCCACCTCGGCCCCGGTGGGATCGGCGGCCGCGAACACCGAGCCGGTTCCGCCCACCCCGAGCAGGTCGCCGAGCGCGTATCGCCCGCCGATCCGCTCCCCCGCGGCGTCCAGCGACACGACTATCCGAACCGCCCGTTGACGTAGTCGTAGGTGCGCTCGTCCTGGGGCTCGCTGAACATCGCCTCGGTGTCGCCGTGCTCGACGATGTGGCCCGGCGTGCCCTGGGCGGCGAGGAAGAACGCGCACTGCTGGCTGACGCGCTGTGCCTGCTGCATGTTGTGGGTCACGATGACGATCGTGACCTCCTTCTGCAGCTCGACCATCGTCTCCTCGATCACGCGGGTCGAGGTGGGGTCGAGGGCGGAGCACGGCTCGTCCATCAGCAGCACCTTCGGCTTCACCGCGAGCGAGCGCGCGATGCACAGGCGCTGCTGCTGACCGCCCGAAAGACCGCCGCCGGGCTGGCGCAGGCGGTCCTTGACCTCCTTCCACAGGCCCGCGGCCGTGAGCGACCGCTCCACGAGCTCGTCCCTCTCGTCGCGCGAGGCCCGGATGCCGGTCAGCTTCAGCCCCGCGATCACGTTGTCGTAGATCGACATCGCGGGGAACGGGTTCGGCTTCTGGAAGACCATGCCGATGTGCTTACGGGCGTCCTGCAGCTTCTTCTGGCGGTCGTAGATGTCCTCGCCGTCCAGCCGCACCTCGCCCGCGAGCGCGGCCGACGGCACGAGCTCGTGCATGCGGTTGAGGATGCGCAGGAACGTGGACTTGCCGCAGCCCGAGGGGCCGATGAGCGCCGTCACCTGGCCGGCGGGCATGGTGAGCGAGACGCGCTCGAGCACCTTGTGGGTGCCGAACCACGCGCTGATGTCGCGCGCCTCGAGCGTCGACAGCGGCGCGTCGGCGACGCCGAACGGGCGCGGCGGCGCGTCGAGGTCCGCGGCGGATGTGGCACTCGGCAGGACGTACGTCATGTCGTCGGTCGCCGGCGCGGCGACCGCGGGCGCCGGCTCGTCGACGCGCGGGGCGGGCGGCGCGACGATCTCGGCCTCGGGCTCGAGAGCGGGCGCGGCCTCGGGCTCGAGAGCGGGTGCCGTGCTCGCCTCCGCGCGGCGGGCGCTGCGGGTGGCCGCGGGCAGGACCTCGGTGAGGTCGTCGGCCAGCGGGTCGTGTCGGGAGGTCATGGGTATCGGATGTCCTTCGGGTGGAGGGATCAGGTCAGGTTGGGGAGGGCGTTCATCACCTGGTCGGCGGTGGCGAGGCCCAGGAACACGAGCACCGGCACGCCGACCGCCCATGCGTGCCAGCGGCCCCACGTGGTCCACAGCCACCAGGTGCCGATGCCGGCGGCGACGAAGAAGACGAG
The DNA here is from genome assembly GCF_057809335.1 of Microbacterium sp. FG3. Classification (NCBI taxonomy): domain Bacteria; kingdom Bacillati; phylum Actinomycetota; class Actinomycetes; order Micrococcales; family Microbacteriaceae; genus Microbacterium; species Microbacterium sp. FG3. The sequence goes on from NZ_JBMDJT010000041.1 coordinate 21,812, forward strand.
GTAGAAGAACGCGATGAACCACGCGCCCTGGTCCTGCCCCATCTCGTGCTCCGCCGGCGGCAGCGCCTTGAACGCGAGCACGCGCGCCGGGGTCTCCTGTGTCTCGGTCACGAGCTCGGCGTCGACGTACAGCACGCCCGAGGGGAACAGCGGCAGGCCGTCGGCGGTCTGCAGCTCCAGCCGACCCTCGCCCGCGCGCAGGGGCGCGGGCAGTGGATCGCCGGCCCGGCGCAGGCCGAAGACGCGGTACGTGTGCGTGCCCTGACCGGTGGTGATGGTGATCTCGTCGCCCGGCTCGAGGCGGTGCAGCTGCGAGAACGGTCCGCCGTAGGTGGTCTGCCGGCCGAGGATCACCGACGTGCCCACCTGCCCCGGCATGACGCTGTCGCGCCGGTGGCCGATGCCGGCGCGCAGGCGCTGCGCGTCGGTGCCCTCGACGACGACCTCCGACAGCCCGATCGCCGGCGATTCCAGGTGCGCGACGGGGGTGCCGGGGACGACGAGATCCTCGTTCAGATCGAGCTGCCCTACCGGGGTCTCGGCCTTGGCGAGCGAATCGCGCAGCGCGTCGTAGGCGATCTCCTGCGAGCGATGGTGCTGGAACGCCGAGATGAGCGTCGCGTGCACGACGAACCCGAACAGCAGCGCGGCGATCACGAGCAGCGCGGCTCCCGACCACCACCGCGCATCGCGGGGTGCCGGCGGGCGCGCGGCGGGCTGGGGCAGCAGCGACCGGCCCTTCGGGGCGCGGCGCCGC
>NZ_JBMDJT010000042.1:0-22422 GCF_057809335.1 Microbacterium sp. FG3
CATCGGTTGCTGAACGGAGCGGCCGGAGGCCGCGGAGATGAAGCGACCAGTGCAAACGTCATGGACTTGCTGTGGTCGCTTCAGCTTCGTTCGCTGGCGCTCACTTCGTTCAGCAACCGATGGGGGTTGCAAGCGGGTGGACGGGGTCGGGCGTGTCGGGGGGAGACACGCCGGTCGGGGCGACAAAACCCTCGATCTGACGTTCAGGGTTTACGATCTGCGACTTGACCTTCGCGAATGACACCGGTGTAATTAACGGCATCGGATCCGTCCGCGGGGCGGCGTCAAAGGGGGCAGGACATGGCTGAGTATCGTTCGGAGGTTCCGGGCAACTGGTTCGTCGACCCCGTCGATCTCGGCGTCCCCGGGGTGCGTCAGCCGACGGGCGACGACAACGCCCTCGCGTGGCAGTCCGACGCGCTGTGCGCGCAGACCGACCCCGAGGCGTTCTTCCCGGAGAAGGGCGGATCCACCCGCGACGCCAAGCGCATCTGCACCTCCTGCGAGGTGCGCGCCGAATGCCTCGAGTACGCGCTGCAGAACGACGAGCGCTTCGGCATCTGGGGCGGACTCTCCGAGCGCGAGCGCCGCAAGCTCAAGCGCCGCGCCAGCTGATCCTCCTCCCTCGCGCGTGGCTCCCCGGTGCGTCGCGCCGCGCGCTTAGGCTGACGAGGTCATGTCGGCCCCAGTACACGCCATCGTCGTCGCGCGAGCGACCCCCACGGCCGCCCTCGCCGCGGAGCGCCTGACCCGCACCCTCGAGGCGCTGGCCGCACAGACCCGCAGGGTCGACGCCGTCACGATCGTGACGTGCGGGCGCGCCCCCGAGCTCGACGCGGTCATCGCCCGCTCGCGCGCCGAGGGCGTCATCCACGCTCCGGAATCGGCCGGCTTCGCCGCGGCCGTCGCGCTCGCGCAGGTGCGTGCCCCCGCCGATCGCGCCCTGTGGCTGCTGGCCCAGGACACGACGCCGCGGCCCGATGCGCTCGCCGTGCTCGCGGGTGCCCTCGAGCGCGCCCCGTCCGTCGCCATCGCCGCCCCGAAGCTCGTCGACGCCGAGGACCCGGACCTCATCGTCTCCCTCGGCGTGAGCATGACGAGGTTCGGGCGCACGGTGCCGCTCGCGAACGGGGAGTACGACCAGGGCCAGCACGACGCCGACGACGATGTGCTGGGAGCCGACGTGCGCGGCGTGCTGCTGCGCGCCGACCTCCGCGCGCACCTGCTGCCCGATCCCGCGCTGGCGGGCGTGGACGAGGGCCTCGACATGGGGGTGCGCGCCCGCCTGGCCGGCCGTCGCGTCGCCCTCGCTCCGCGCGCCCGCGTGCTCGTCGTCGACGGCGGGGTGGCCGGCGCCCCGCGCGGCGCGGTGCGGCGCGCGTACGCCGTGCGGACGGCGCAGCTGCACCGCCGCCTCGCCTACGCGCCGGGGTTCGCCGTGCCCCTGCACTGGCTCTCGCTCCTGCCGCTCGCGCTGTGGCGCACGCTCGTGCTGCTCGTCGCCAAGACGCCCGCGCGCGTGCCCGCCGAGTGGGGCGCCGCGCTCACGGTGCTGGTGCGCCTGGGCGCCGTCGCGCGATCCCGCCGCCGGATCCGCGAGATCCGCCGGGGCGGGTGGGAGCAGATCGCGCCGCTGCGCGCGACCACGGCCCAGCTGCGGGAGCGGTACGACGACGCGGGAGCGGACGGGGCCGCCTACGGCGAGCTGGGCTTCTTCTCGGGCGGCGGAGCGTGGACCGTGCTGGGCGCCCTCGTCGTGAGCATCGCGGCGTTCACCTCGCTTCTCACGTGGCCCGGCATCGGCGGCGGCGCGCTGCTGCCGCTGCACGACACGCTCGCCGGGCTGTGGCAGGAGGCCGCGTACGGCATGCGCTCGCTCGGCCTCGACACGGTCTCGCCGGCCGATCCGTTCGCGTCGGTGGTCGCGCTGCTCGGCTCGCTGTGGCCGGTCGCGCCGTCGTACACGCTGCTGCTGCTGTGGCTGCTCGCGCTGCCGCTGGCCGTGCTCGGCGGCTGGTTCGCCGCCACGCGCGTCTCGGACCGCCCGGGCGTGCGCGCGGTCGTGGCGGTGCTGTGGGGCCTCGCGCCGCCGCTGCTCGCGGCGCTCGTCGACGGTCGCCCCGCGGCCGTCATCCTCCACCTCCTGCTGCCGTGGCTGCTCTTCACCGCCGCGGCGGCGCACCGGTCCTGGGCCGCGGCCGGCGGGGCGTCGCTGCTGCTGCTCGGCGTGCTCGCGTGCGCGCCGTCGCTCGCCCCGGCGCTCGTCGTGCTCTGGGCGCTCGCGCTCGTCCTCGCGATCGCCTTCCGCGCGCGCCGCGGGATCGCCAGGGTGGCGTGGATCGTCGTGCCGTCGGTCGTGTGGTTCGCCCCGGTGGTCGCCGCCCAGGTCGTGCGCGGCACGCCGTGGGGCGCGTTCGCCGATCCCGGCGCCCCGTGGACCGGGCCCGCTCAGGCGCCCCGCTGGCAGCTGGCCACCGGGATCCCGTGGGCCGACCCGGGCGGCTGGGCCGCGTTGATGCCGGGGGCGCCGGTGTGGTGGGTGCCGCTGCTCGTGGCGCCCGTCGGGCTGCTCGCCGTCGTCGCGCCCCTCACGGTGCGCTGGCGCGCCGGCACCGCGACCGTCGTGATCGCGCTCCTCGGCATCGCGACCGCCTTCGCGGCCTCGGGCGTGCAGGTGTCGTACGCGGCGGGCGAGCCCGTGCCGCTGTGGACGGGCTCCGCGCTGAGCCTCGCGTGGATCGGCGCGCTCGGCGCCGTGGGCGTCACGCTCGACACCGCCCCCGCCGCGCGGCCGCTGCGGGTCGGCGCCGGCCTGCTGGCCGCGGCCTGCGTGGCCGTGCTGGCGATCCCCGCGCTCACGGCCGTGCACCGCGACGCCGCGAGCGTCGCGAGCGGGCCGTCCTCCACGCTGCCCGCCTACGTGGGCGCGCAGGCGAGCAGCCAGCGCGACATCGGCACCCTCGTGCTCACCCCGCGCGGCGACGGATCGCTCGCCGCGAAGGTCGTGTGGGGCGGGAGCGAGACCCTCGGCGGGCAGTCGACGCTCGAGAGCACCGACGTGCGCGTGTCGGACGACGATCGCCGCCTCGCCGAGATCGCCGTCGACCTCGTCTCCAGCTCGGACGCGGCGGCCACCGAGGCGCTCGGGGCGGCGGGGCTGCGGTTCGTGCTGCTGGGCGGCGCGGGCGACGACGATGCCCTGCGGGCCGTGCGCCTGGGCGCCATCGCCTCCATCGACCAGCGCGCCGGCTTCGTGCGGGTGGGCGAGACGCCGCGCGGCGTGCTCTGGCGCCTCGACGCGGAGCCCGCCCCGCGCCCGCAGGCGTCGGCCGCCGAGGCGGCGCTGGCCGCGTCGACGCTCGCCGCGCAGGCCGCCGCGCTCATCGTGGCCCTGCTGCTCGCGGTGCCCACGCGCGCCACGCGCAGGGCGGCACGGGCGCTGCCCCGCGTCGTCGGCGGGGGCTACGAGGACGAGCGCGAGACCGCGCGTGCCGGGCGGACGGAGCCGAAGTGAACGACGAACCGCGCAACCCCCTCGTGCCGGACGCCACGCAGGCGGAGTTCGGCCAGCCGGAGCCGCTCGAGCCCGATCCCATCGAACCCGCGCCGCCCACCGCGCGCGTGGTGGACGAGCCGGCGCCGCCGCGACGGATGCGCCGGGCCTGGGGGCGCGGCGTCGCCGGGTTCGGCGTCTCGGCGGCCGCGGTGCTCGCCGTCGTCGCCGCGGCCTTCGCGCCGTGGCCCAGCCTGGGCGGCTCGGCCGCGTCGCTCGAGGTCACGCCCGCGCCGTCCGAGACGGTGCTGGCGTGCGAGGGGCCGGTGCTGGCCCTCGGTCGCGACGTGTCGGCCGCGACGTCCATCGGCGCGGCGCAGCCCGTGTCCGTCACGGCCGGCACCGCCTCGGGCGGGGAGCCGTCGTCCCAGCCGCTCGCCCATCCCGATGTCGCGGGCGAGGACGCTCCGCTCCGGTTCGCGCAGGCGCCCGACGGCCGATCCGTGGAGCGGATCGCGGCGGCCACCTCGGCGGCCGTCGACGAGGAGGACCTCGCGGGATTCGCGGCGTCCGCCTGCCGCGCGCCGCAGCTCGAGTCGTGGGTCGTCGGCGGCGACACGTCGGTGGGTCAGACCGACATCCTGCTGATCTCGAACCCCGGTGCGGCGAGCGCGACCGTGCAGCTCACCGTGTACGGCGCGATGGATCCCGTGGTGCCGCCGGGCTTCGAGGCGGTGCCGATCCCCGCGGGCACGCAGCGCGCGATTCCGCTCGCCGGCATCGCCGGCGGCGAGGCGGCCCCCGTCGTGCGGGTGACCGCCACGGGCGCGCCCGTGCGCGCCGCCCTCCAGTCCAGCCTGGTGCGCACGCTCGACCCCGTGGGCCTGGATCGGCAGGGCTCCGTCACGGCGGACGAGCGGCAGTCGTTCCCCGGCGTCGTCGTGACCGAGGCCGGCGCCGAGGCGGAGGGCGCGTCGACGGCCGTCGTGCGCGTGATGTCGCGGGGCGCCGGATCGGCCGTGATCACGGCGACGGCCGAGGGGCAGGACGAGACCGCCGTCGAGCCGGTGAGCGTGGCGCTCGAGGCCGACCGGCCGGTCGCCGTCGACCTCGGCGAGCTGCCGGCGGGGCGCTACGAGGTCACGGTGGCGGGCGACGGTCCGCTCGTCTCGGCCGTGTGGCAGGCCACGGGCTTCGGGCGCGACACCGACTTCGCGTGGCAGACGCCCTCGCCCGCGTTCGCCGACGCGACGCTCGTCGCCGTGCCGCCCGGTCCCGGCGCCCGGCTGCATGTGTCGAGCGTCGAGGACGCGACGGTCACCGTCACGGACGCGTCCGGCGGGTCCCGCGAGCTCGCGGTTCCCGGCGGGTCCTCGGCGTCTCTGCCGCTCGACGACGGCGGGGTGCACCTCGTCGATCCCGGCGGCGCGTCGGTCCACGCCGCGGTCGGCTACCTCGGCGAGGCCGCGCTGGCGACCGTCCCGGTGTGGCCGGACCCCGCGTCTCCCGCGCCGGTCACCGTCTATCCCTAGAACCGGAAGCGATCGGGCCCCAGGTCCCACGGGTCGCGGTCGAGGTAGTCGCCCGCGGCGCGGAACACGGCGCCCTCCACGATCATGCGACGGTGCAGGTCGTCGTTGCGGTGCAGCCGGCTGAAGCGCTCGATCGGCACGCGGTAGAGGGTGATCCGCCGCGCCTCGCGGTCGATCGTCCATCGCGGCACGCCGTCGTCGGAGGCGCCGGGCGGCATCCAGGCGATGAGGAAGTCGACGTCGCGCAGCTCGGGCCACGTGCCGCGCAGATACTCCACGGTCGAGCCGACCGTGAGGTCGAACCTCTCGGCGCGCGTGTCGATCTGGGGCAGCGGCGGGCGCAGGAGCTGGCTGCGTCCCGCGCGGCCGTGGCGCCCGTGGCGGGGTGCGCGTCCGCGCGGCACGGGCTTGCGCATCCGACCCCATATCGCCATGCCCCCAGCCTACGCGGCGTGGGTCACGGGGATCGCGCCGATCGCGGCGTACGCTCGAACGCGATGGAACGACTCTGCTCGAAGGTGGGCTGCGCCCGCGAGGCCGTGACGACGCTGACGTACGACTACGGCGACCAGATGGCCGCGCTGGGCCCGCTGGGCGCGACGCGCGACCCGCACGCGCACGATCTGTGCGCCATCCACACCGAGCGCATGTCGGTGCCGAAGGGCTGGACCGTCATCCGCCACGCGACGCTGGTCTGAGGCGCGTCGCGCCGACGGCAGGGCCGCCGCCGACGGATCAGCGGGTCAGCGACGCGACGCGCTCGGCCTGCAGGGTGAGCGCACGCAGCTCCCGCTCGCGCCGCACCGCGACCACGGCGTGGATGAGCGTCTCGGCGTCGACGGGCGGGATCGGCGCGACGAAGGGGCTCACCTCATCGGCGAGCTCCGCCGCGATCCGCGCGCGCGAGACCGGCACCATCTTCGCGGCGCCGGCGGCGAACTGGGTGAGGCGGCGGCCGAGGCGGTCGGGCACGCGCGCGACATCGGCGATCGCGGCCCAGCCCTCCATGCCGGGCGGCAGCCGGCGCTCGTCGGGCGGCAGCGACGGCGTGCGCGTGCGCTCGGCGTAGGTGCCGGCGACGAGGTCGCCCAGGCGCTGGGCGCGCGGCGTGAAGATGCCGACGATGAGCGCGATCGATCCGACCGTCATGTACACCTCGAGCACGCCGAGCAGCGCCCGGATGAACGCGTGGCGGAAGCCGATGGCCCCGCCGTCGTTGCGCACGATCCGGCCCCCGACGGCGAGCTTGCCGAGGCTGCGCCCGCGCGTGAGCGTCTCGATCGAGGCGGGCAGGATCACGAAGATCACCACCATCATCGCGATCGGCGCGATCCGCGCGGTCACCTCGTCGACGAGCCCGGCCTGGCCGAGCGCCCCGAGCAGCAGATAGCACGCGAGCAGCAGCAGGAAGGAGGCGACGATGTCGATCGCGGCCCCCGCCGCGCGCAGCAGCAGCCCGATCGGCTGCACGTCGAGCGCGACGGCCTCTCCGGTGAGGACCTCGTCGTGATCCACCTGCGGACGCAGGTGCGGGCGTGCCGATGCGGACGACATGCGTATAGTCAAGCACGTGGACCTCGACGCCCTCACTGCCGCCCGCCGCGAGGAGTGGCGCCGGCTCGATGAGCTCTCCCGCACGCGCGGCCTGCGCGGCACCGAGGTGGACGAGTTCGTCGCCCGCTATCAGTCGGCCTCCGCCGATCTCGCCGACATCAAGACGTCGGCGGGTCGCACGCCGCAGGGCGACCACGTCTCCACCATCCTGTCGCGCGCCCGGCTGCGCCTCACGGGTGCCCCCGACAACGTGCTGCGCCAGCTGCCGCGGTTCTTCCTGCTGCAGCTGCCGGCGGCGCTGTACCGCCTGCGCTGGACCGCGCTCGTCGTGACGTTCGCGTTCATCGGGATCGTGGCGCTCACCGGCGCGTGGATCGCCCAGGATCCCCGCCTCGTCGCGACCCTCGGCACGGAATGGCAGCTCGAGCAGTACGCCGAGGAGGACTTCGTCGCGTACTACAGCGAGCACAGCGAGGTCGCCTTCGGTGCGCTCGTGTGGACGAACAACGCCTGGATCGCGGTGCAGTGCGTGCTCTTCGGCATCACCGGCATCTGGCCCGTGTACGTGTTCGTGCAGAACGCCGTGGGGCTCGGCACCTCGGCGGCGATCATGTTCGCGTACGACCGCGGCGCCGACTTCGTGCTCTACATCCTTCCCCACGGCCAGCTGGAGATGACGAGCATCTTCGTCGCGTGCGCCGCGGGCCTGCACATGTTCTGGTCGTGGGTGGCGCCGGGCCGGCGCACCCGCATGGACGCCCTCGCCTCGGAGGGGCGCGCGCTCGCGACCGTCGCGGTCGGACTCGTGCTCTCGCTCGCCCTGTCGGGCGTCGTGGAGGGCTGGGTCACGCGGCAGGACTGGCCGTGGGCGATCAAGATCGGGATCGGCACGCTCGCGCTGGGGGTGTTCCTCTTCTACATGCTCGTGGTCGGCCGCCGGGCCGCCCGCGCGGGCGAGACGGGCGACCTCACGGAGTACGAGGCGGGCACGCCGCGCCTCGTCGCCGGCTGAGCGCGCCCGATCCCGCGCCCGCGGCCGTCACCGCTCGGTGTCGAACAGGGCCTTGTAGGCGAAGCCCGCGAGCATCGCTCCCACGATCGGGAACACGATGAACACCCACAGCTGCAGGAGCGCGTCGCCGCCGCCGTAGATCGCCGCGGCGATGGATCGCGCGGGGTTCACCGACGTGTTGTCGACGGGGATCGAGATGTAGTGGATGAGCGCCAGCGTGAGGCCGATGACGAGCCCCGCGAGCGGCGTGCCGCGGGTGGGGTGCGTGACGCCGAGGATGACGAGCACGAACAGGGCCGTCAGCACGAGCTCGACGATGATCGCCGCCATCATCCCGAACCCGGCGGGCGAGTTCTCGTCGAAGCCGTTGCTCGCGAACCCGCCCTCCTGCGCCTTGGTGAGCCAGCCGTCCGGCCCGAACAGCCCGATGAGCACGAGCAGCGTCGTGGCGACGACGCCGCCGATCACCTGGGCGATGATGTACCCGATCACGTCGCGCCACGGGAAGCGGCCGGCGGAGGCGAGGCCGAGGGTCACGGCGGGGTTGAAGTGGCCGCCGGAGATGGGGCCGAAGGCGTAGGCGCCGACGACCACCGTGAGGCCGAACGCGAGCGCGACGGCCGCGTACACGGTGCCGGTCGGGCCGCCCTCGAGGAAGAAGTTCGACGCGAACACCGCGGTGCCCACGCCGCCGAGCACGAGCAGCAGCGTGCCGAAGCCCTCGGCGACGAGCTTCGCGACGGTCGTGGGAGCCGGCGGGGGCGTGTGCGCCAGCTCCGTGGGCTCGATCGGCGATTCCGGATTCGGATCGGACATGGGATCTCCTTCGGGGAGGCCGGGACGGCTCTGCTCGCATCGTGTCAGCGGCGAGGCGCCGACGGCAAGAGCCGCGCCGAGAGGAGCGCTGGCGCCCGTCCGCCGCGGGCGGTAGACACGAGGGCAGGTGGATCGGCTGGATCGCCTTCGCCCTGCTCCTCGGCGACGTGCACTCCCTGAAGCAGCGCGAACCCGCCCCCGTTCCCCGAACCCGCCCCGGATGGGGCGCGGGCTCGAGGAATGAGGGCGGGTTCGGCGGAAGCGGGAGCCTCAGGCCGTGAGGGGCTCGGCCTCGTAGCCGATCGGGTCGGCCGAGGCGTCCTGGGCAGCCAGCTTGGCCTTGATGCCGGCGACGATCTTCTCGTCCACCTGGCCCCAGTACCAGAAGAAGCGCTCCTTGACGACGTCGACGGTCAGGCCGGAGTACTGCCCGGCGAGCGTCTCGTGGAAGCGGTCCTTCGCGCCCTCGTCGAAGACGTCGTTGTACAGCGTGCGGGCCTGGCCGAAGTCGTCGTCCTCGCTGTGCAGCGAGTACGCGCTGCGCACGAGCTCGCCGTCGGCCTCCCACGACGCCTCGACGGCGCGCTCGGGCTCGGCGTGCGGGGCGCCGAACGAGTTCGGCGCGTACACGGGCGTGCCGGCCGCGTTGAAGTGGTACGCCATGTTGCCCTGGTGCATGTAGTTGAATGCGGGCGCGGCGTGCGGCTGGTTGACCGGCAGCTGGTTGTAGTTCGTGCCGATGCGGTAGCGCTGCGCGTCGGGGTACGAGAACACGCGCGCCATGAGCATCTTGTCGGGCGAGATGCCGGTGCCCGGCACCTGGTTGCCCGGCGAGAACGCCGCCTGCTCGATCTCGGCGAAGAAGTTCTGCGGGTTGCGGTTGAGCGTGAACTCGCCGACCTTGATGAGCGGGTAGTCGGCGTGCGGCCACACCTTCGTCATGTCGAACGGGTTGAAGCGGTAGGTCTTCGCATCCTCGTAGGGCATGACCTGCACCTTGACCTCCCACGCGGGGAAGTCGCCGCCCTCGATCGCGTTGAAGAGGTCGCGGCGGTAGTAGTCCGCGTCCTCGCCCGCGATGCGCTCGGCGTCGGCGGCCGACATGTGCTCGACGCCCTGCTTCGAGATGAAGTGGTACTGCACCCAGAAGCGCTCGCCCGCGGCGTTCACCCACTGGTAGGTGTGCGAGCCGTAGCCGTTGAGGTGACGCCACGACTTCGACAGACCGCGGTCGCCCATGAGGTAGGTGACCTGGTGGGCCGACTCGGGGGACAGGGTCCAGAAGTCCCACTGCATGTCGGCGTTGCGCAGGCCGGAGGCGCCCGTGCGCTTCTGCGAGTGGATGAAGTCGGGGAACTTCATCGCGTCGCGCAGGAAGAAGACCGGCGTGTTGTTGCCGACGATGTCGAGGTTGCCCTCGGTCGTGTAGAAGCGCAGCGCGAAGCCGCGCACGTCGCGCCACGTGTCGGGCGATCCCTGCTCGCCGGCGACCGACGAGAAGCGCAGCAGCACCTCGGACTCGGCGCCGGGCTGGAACACCGCGGCGCGCGTGTACGCCGAGACGTCCTCCGTGACGGTGAAGGTGCCGAACGCGCCGCCGCCCTTCGCGTGCGGGTTGCGCTCCGGCACGCGCTCGCGGTTGAACGACGCCAGCTTCTCGACGAGGTAGCGGTCGTGCAGCGCGGTGACGCCGTCGGGACCGGTGGTGAGCGAGTACTGGTCGCTCGCGACCGGGGTTCCGGTCTGGGTGGTGGTGTACGAGATGTCAGCCATTGCCGTTCCTTTCGCATTCGGGACAGATGGCACGGAAGGTCACGCTCGCCTCGAGGACGCGCATGCCGTGATCGTGGGAGGGGTGCAGGCAGGGGGCTTCGCCGACGACGCACGGCACGTCCTCGACCTTGCCGCAGACCACGCACTGCAGATGGTGGTGGTTGTCGCTCCGGTCCAGCTCGTACAGCGCGCTGGGCGCGCCGGGCAGGCTCACGCGCTGGGCGATGCGTGCGTCGGTGAGGTCGTTGACGATGCCGTGCACGGTCTGCAGTGCGATGCCGGGGATCCGCTCGCCCACCGCCGCGTGCAGCTCGTCCACCGCGGCGTGCGGGCGCGACGCGAGGGCGTCGAGCACGGCCACGCGCTGCGCGGTGACGCGCAGGCCGGCGGCGCGGAGCGCATCCGCGGCGTCGGGGGGCGTGGCCGTCGGGTTCATCCCCTCGAGTATAGCTGTTTTGAATGATTCGCAAAAAAGAACGATGAGGGATTACGGCTAGAGCCGGCCGGCCTTCTTCAGCGCCAGGTAGCGGTCGGCCACGCGCGGCGGCAGCGACTCGGGGTCGTCGGCGAGGGCCTCGGCGCCCGCGCGCTCGATCGCGGCCGTGACGCGCGCCGCCGACGCGAGCGTCGCCTCGGCCGCGGCGGCGTGGTACAGGGCGTCGACGTCGCCGCGGGAGCGGGCCAGCTCGGCGAGTCCGCCGTCGGTGGCCGTGCCCACGAGCACGACCGTGCCCGCCTTCACGGTGCTCGGCAGCGTGCCCAGGAACCCGCGCGACGCGTCGGGCGACTCCTGGGCGGTGAGGATGACGAAGAGGTTGGGTTTGGCGTGCAGCGCGCGCACCTGCGCGAAGGCGGCGTCCCAGTCGGTGTCGATCAGCTGCGCCTCCACGGGCGCGAGCGCGTCGACCATCGCGGGCAGCAGACCAGGCCCGTCCACGCCGGTGACCCGGGCGCGCACGACGCGGTCGAAGGCCACGAGGTGCACGTGGTCGCCCGCGCGGTTCGCGAGCGCGGCGAGCAGCAGCGCCGCCTCGAACGACGCCTCCAGGCGCGTGCCGTCGTCGACGCGCGTCGCGGCCGTGCGGCCGGTGTCGATGAGGATGACGACGTGGCGGTCGCGCTCCGGGCGCCACGTGCGGAGCATGGTCGTGCCGGCGCGCGCGGTCGCGCGCCAGTCGATCGAGCGCACGTCGTCGCCGCGCACGTATTCGCGCAGCGAGTCGAACTCGGTGCCCTGGCCGCGCACCTGCACGCTCGTCGAGCCGTCGAGCTCGCGCAGCCGCGCGATGCGGCTCGGCAGGTGCCGGCGCGCCTTGAACGGCGGCAGCACGCGCACGGCACCCGGTGCGCTGATCCGCCGCTGCCGGCCGGCCACGCCGAGCGGCCCGCGCGTGCGCACGACGACGAACTCGCTGCGCAGCTCGCCGCGGCGGCGGGGCAGGAGCGGCACGCTCGCGGTGCGCGATTCGCCCGCCGGCACGTCGATCCGGAGGCGCTCGGCCGGCGCGCCGGCGGTGGGCTGCCAGGCGTCGCGCACGAGTCCGCGGATGCGCCGGTTCGACGGGTTGGCGAAGCGGATGCGCGTGGTCACGGGCTGGCCGAGCGACACGCGCGAGGTCGCGTCGCGCGACACCCGCAGCACGCGCGCGTCGGGAGCGGCCAGCACGTCGGCGAGCACGAGCGCCGCGCACAGCGTGAGCCAGGCGAGCGCGAGCAGCCACGGCGAGGCCCCCGTCGGGCTCAACAGCACGACGGGGACGATGCCGAGCGCGACGAGGATCGGCAGACGGCCGGAGACGTACATGGATCAGATCGGGACGCGCGTCTGCTGCAGCACGGAGTTCAGCACGGCGTCGACCGAGACGCCCTCGATCTCGGCGTCGGGGCGCAGCTGGATGCGGTGGCGCCACACGGGCACGAGCATGGCCTGCACGTGGTCGGGCGTGATGGCGGGGTAGCCGCCCAGCCAGGCCCACGCCTTCGCCGCCGCGAGCAGCGCCGTCGCCGCGCGGGGGCTCGCGCCCACCTGCACCGACGGGCTCTGGCGCGTGGCCCTGGCGAGGTCGACGATGTACGCGAGCACGTCGTCCGTCGCCGTGACGCCGGCCGCGGCGTCCTGCGCGGCGCGGATCTCCTCGGGCGTGACGACGGCGTGGACCTCCTCGAGCAGGCGCGGCGAGAAGCCGTCGGCGTGGCGGCGCAGCACGGCGACCTCGGCGTCGCGCTGCGGCACGTCGATGATCAGCTTGAGGAGGAAGCGGTCCAGCTGCGCCTCCGGCAGCGTGTACGTGCCCTCGTGTTCGATCGGGTTCTGCGTGGCGCAGACGAGGAACGGCTCGGGCAGCGCGCGCGTGACGCCGTCCGACGAGACCTGTCGCTCCTCCATCGCCTCCAGCAGCGCCGACTGCGTCTTCGGTGGCGTGCGGTTGATCTCGTCGGCGAGCAGGATGTTCGTGAACACCGGTCCCTCGCGGAACTCGAACTCGCCCGTCTTCGCGTCGTAGATGAGCGATCCGGAGACGTCGCCCGGCATGAGGTCGGGCGTGAACTGCACGCGCTTGGTGTCGAGGCCGAGCGCGCGGCTGAAGGTGCGAACCATGAGCGTCTTGGCGACTCCGGGCACGCCCTCGAGCAGCACGTGGCCGCGGGCGAGCAGCGCGATGAGCAGGCCCGTGACGGCGCCCTCCTGGCCGACGACCGCCTTGCCGACCTCGTCGCGCACGCGTGCGACCGCCTGGCGCAGGTCGGAACCGCCCGATCCGCCCGGCGCGGCCGATCCGCTCGTCGCCGGGGGAGCGGCCGGCAGCGGGGGCACGGGGCCGGCCGGCTGCGGCGGGATCACCGTGGCGCGCTCGGGCCCGGGGCCGGAGGCGGGAGGGTATGCGTCGGTCATGGGTGGTTCCTCTCGGAATCGATGGCCGTTTCCAGGTCTCGCAGGCGCTCGCCGAAGGCGACGAGCTCCGCGTCGGTCGCGGGCTGGGTGCGCAGGATCTCGGACACGTGCGCCGGCGGGGTGCCGAGCCGCGCGGCCACCGCGGCGGCGACGTCGTCGACGGGCGCGCGGCGGTTCAGGCCGACGCGCCGCGCCATGCGTGCGGCCGCGCCGCGGCGCAGCAGGTCGGCGGCGTGCCGGGGATCGCGCGCGTGCTGGTAGAGCCGGGCGCGGCCCTCCAGCGTCTCGCTGCCGCGCACCGTGACGGGCAGGTCCTCGGCCACGAGCGGGCCGAACCGCCTGCCCTGCCAGACCGCCGCCGCGATCGCGGTCGCGCCGAGCAGGATGATGACGGGCGTCACCCACGGCGGCGTGAGCGAGCCGAGCGTGTCGGGCGCGTTGCCCGGCGCGATGTCGGCCTCGCTCGGGAGGTACCAGACGACGTCCTCGTGCGCGCCGAGCAGGTTCAGGGCCAGGGCCGCGTTGCCGCCGTCGGCGAGGTGCTCGTTCGCGAAGACGGTGCCCGCGTCGAGAACGACGAGCTCGGTGCCGTCGAGGTCGGAGGCGAGGAGCCCGTAGCCGCCGGCGGTGCCCGGATAGCACGCGACGTCCGCGTCGCCGCGCGGGTAGAGGCGCCCGGGGGCGATCGCGCCGGCGCGCTCGGCCTCCGGCAGCTCGCAGGCTGGCGGGATCGGCTCGAGCGCGTTCCCGGCGAACTCGAACTCGCCGAAGAAGAGCTCGAGGTCGCGCGCGGAGGGCTCGATGAGCACCGTCCGCGCGGCGCGCCCGGCGATGTCCCGCAGCGCCCCGTCCTCGAGGTACCAGCTGGGCCCGATCACGAGTGTCTCGCCGCCGGTGAGGGCGCTCTCCGCGGCGGCGCGGGACTGGACGAGCTCGACCGCGACGCCCTGCTCCTCGAGGATCCGGGCGAGGGCGAGCGTGCCGGTGGGGGCCGCGCTCTCGGGGTCGTGCTCGCCCTTGGGGCGCCACTCCGGTCCGGTCACGAACGCGAGCGCGGTGCCGATCACCACGATCGCCGCGACGAGCGCCACCCACCCCCACACGCGGCGGCGGCGCGACGACGTGGGATCCGCGGGCGCCTCGATCGTCGTCATGCGCGCACCGGCTGCGCGTCCAGCGGATCGGCGAGGCGCGCGGGGCGTGTGCGCGCGATCTCGTCGTCGACGGCCGCGACGCCCTCGTACATCTGCGCGGTGCCCCGGCGGCGCAGGTAGCGCACGTCGTCGAAGGCGACGGCCCCGTCATGCAGCCGCTGCGCCTGCGCGGGGAAGAACGGCGCGGCGTTCGCGGCCAGCGCCTGCGCCGTGGTGCCCGGGAGCGCGTCGAGCACGTCGCGCTCCTCCATGCCGCGCGCGAGCGCCCGGTAGCGCTCGATCACGGCCTGGTCCCAGCGGCCGGCGGCCGCGTGCTCGGCGGCGGAGGCGCGCAGCTCGGCCGCGCTGCGGGTCTCGTCCTCGCCGAAGAGCACCGAGGACGAGGCGGCCCGCGCGCGGTGCGCGGAGCGGGGGCGCCCCCAGATGAGCAGCCCGAGCACCACCACGGCCGCGATCACGACGATGACCACCAGGGTCAGCAGGGGACTCCACTCGGCGCCGACGCCCACGCGCAACAGGTTCGCGAAGAACTCGCCGATCGCCTGGGCCATCCGGTCGATGAGCGTCGGCTCCGCGGCGTCGTACACCCGGTCGGCGAGCTCGCGCTCGGCCCATTCGCGCGCCTCGTCCGGGCCGGGCGTCACGGGGATCTGCAGGGGGCTCACGACGACGCGCGTCCTCCCTGCGGCGGCGCGCCGTCGCCCCACGGCGGCGTGAACGGAGCGTGCTGGTCGGGCGCGGGCGGCGGGGGCTGCTGACCGTACGGGGGCGCGGGGGAGGGCGGCGCCGGGGTCGCGCCCTGCGGCGCGGGCGGGTACACGGGCGGGTGCTGTCCGTACGGCTGCGAGCCGGAGGGCGGCGGGGCGTAAGCGGGCGCCGGGGCATAAGCGGGCGCCGGCTGCCCGTAGGGCGGAACGGGCTGGCCGTACGCGGGCTGCGGCTGGGGCTGACCCGGGTAGCCGCCCGGAGCCGGGTACCCGCCGGGTGCCGCGTAGCCGCCGGGTGCCGCGTAGCCGCCGGGAGCGGGGTAGCCGGGAGCGGGGTAGCCGGGAGCCGGGCCGTACGCCCCGGGCGCGTAGGTCGGGGCGGACGGGCGGGAGGGGGCGACGGCGCGGGGGTCGTACGCGTACGGGTCCTCGATCATCGAATCGCCCGCGTCGCGGCGCTCCACATAACGCTGCATCCGCAGGTCGATCCCCTCCTTGCGCATGCGCAGATCGAGGTACACGAGGGCCGACGCGGTCGCCTGCACGACGACGGCGATGGACTGGATGAGGAAGGTCACGACCTGCGCCAGCACGAGGCTCACGATCGACGCGACGACCGCCGAGGTCGCCTGGTCGCCGGTCGGCGCCAGCGTGGGCACGAGGAGGGATGTCAGCAGCGAGAACGGCATTCCGACGAGGGAGGCCGCGGTGCTCATGATGAGCGAGATCAGCACCATCACGCCGAACGTCGACCAGAACCTCCCGCGCGTGAGCGCCCAGGAGCGGCCGATCGCCCGGAAGATGCCCGCGCCCTCGAGGACGATGGCGGACGGGGTGACGTACAGCTTCGTCGAGATCCACGCGGCCAGGAACAGCGACGCGAGGAACGCGAGCAGGACGAGCAGGACCGCGACGACGACGCCGCTGTCGCCGAGGGACACGGCGAGGCCCGCGATCGCCGCGATCGCGATGACGATGGCGGCGACGACCGCCAGCATGACGAGCAGCTGGTACCCGAACAGCCGCCAGAAGGCGGGCTTCACGCGGCGCCAGATCATTCCCAGCGTCGCGCGCTCGCCCAGGGCCGCGTGCGACACCTCGCCGATCACGACGCCCTGCACGATGACGCCCAGGACGCCCAGGCCGACCGCGACGAGCAGAGACGTGACGACCGTGATGAGGGTGGCGCCGGCGCTGATGGCCGCCCTGTCCGCATAGTCCGCGGTCTCGAGCCGCGAGAACGCCAGGAACGAGACGCCGCCGATGAGGAGGAGGCCGACGAGGGTGGAGACGATCTGCACGACCATGGCGAAGCCCAGCAGCACCTTGGGGTTGCCGCGCAGCGCCGCGAACGACTTGCCCAGGATCGTTCCGAACCCCAGGGGCTGCAGCGGGATCAGACCGCCCCTGGGGGCCGGCGTCCACGTCGATGTCCCGCTCATGTCGCCCTCCCCGTCGACCAGATTCGATGCCCATCGTTCCACACTTCGCGAGGCGGCAGAGGGCTCGAACGCGCGGGGGCTTCGGATACGCTGATCGGGTGACAGCCCGCATCCTCGTGGTCGACGACGACACCGCTCTGGCCGAGATGATCGGCATCGTTCTGCGCACCGAGGGATTCGACACCGCGTTCTGCGCCGACGGCGCCCTGGCGGTCGACGCGTGGCGCGACGAGCGTCCCGATCTGGTGCTGCTCGATCTGATGCTGCCCGGCAAAGACGGGATCGAGATCTGCAGCGAGATCCGCCGCGAGTCGGGCGTGCCGATCATCATGCTCACGGCGCGATCCGACACCTCGGATGTCGTCAACGGCCTGGAGGCCGGCGCCGACGACTACATCGTCAAGCCGTTCAATCCCAAGGAGCTCGTCGCGCGGATCCGCACCCGCCTGCGCCCCGTCGCCCAGGCGGCCAGCGAGAACCTCCGCGTCGGCGACCTCACGATCGACGTGGCGGCGCACGAGGTGCGGCGCGGCGACGAGCTCATCTCGCTCACGCCGCTCGAGTTCGAGCTGCTCGTCGCGCTCGCATCGAAGCCCAACCAGGTGTTCTCGCGCGAGATGCTGCTCGAGCAGGTGTGGGGCTACCACTACAAGGCCGACACGCGGCTGGTGAACGTGCACGTGCAGCGGCTGCGCTCGAAGGTGGAGGTCGACCCGGACGACCCCAAGATCGTGATGACGGTGCGCGGCGTCGGATACCGCGCCGGCGCCGTCGTCTGAGCGGGCGGTCCCAGGTGGCCATCCCATGCCCGTGACCCCCCGCGCCGAGCCGGTCGCGGGGCCGGCGTCCGCGCCTCTCACCGGTCCGGCGGCGACCGCGGCGATCGGCGTCATCAGGGGGCCGCGCGCGTGGGCGTCGCTCGTCGGGCGGATGTGGGGCAGCTCGCTGCGCTTCCGCACGACGCTGGTCGCCGTGGCGGCGACGATGGTCGCGGTGACGATCGCCTGCGTGTGGATGGCGGCGCAGATCCAGGCCGACCTGTTCGAGTCGCGCCGCGACCAGGTGCTGCAGGACGCGAGCCGCGCCATCAGCGCCGCGCAGGATCAGCTGGACTCGTCCGGTCAGGTGGAGCGCGAGCGCTCGGCGCTGCAGGGCCTCATGACCCGCGCGCGCCAGACCCTGGTGGAGCAGTCGGGCACCTCGAGCGTGGCGTGGTTCCGGGTGGAGAGCACGCCGTCGCAGGTGGCGCCGCAGAACCAGGGCGCGCGCGATCTGCCCTCCGAGCTGATCTCGGCCGGCCTGCGCGAGCGCGTGGGCGCCTCGCCGGACGGGCAGTGGTGGCAGTCGGTCGAGCTGCGCGACGCGGACGGCCGCGCGGTGCCGGGCCTCGTCGTCGGGCAGCAGCTGAATCTGCCGGGCGTCGGCGCGTACGGCGTGTACTTCGGCTACGACCTGAGCGAGTCGGCCGAGACGCTCCTGTTCGTGCAGCGCACGCTGTGGATCGCGGGCATCGTGCTCGTGCTCATCATGGGCCTGGTCACGTGGCTCGTGCTGCGCTCGGTCGCCGAGCCGATCGTCGAGGTGGCCGACACGAGCCGTCGCCTCGCGGGCGGCGACCTCAAGGTGCGCATCGACGTGCGCGGCGACGACGAGATCGCCGTGCTCGGGCGCTCGTTCAACCAGATGGCCGACAGCATCGAGCGGCAGATCGGGGAGCTCGCGGAGCTCTCGCTCGTGCAGCAGCGATTCGTCTCCGACGTCTCGCACGAGCTGCGCACGCCGCTGACCACCATCCGGCTCGCGGCCGACATGCTCAACGACCGGCGCGACGCCTTCGACCCCGCCACCGCCAGGGCCGCCGAGCTCCTGCACCAGCAGGTGGCGCGCTTCGAGGAGCTGCTGACCGACCTGCTCGAGATCAGCCGGTACGACGCCGGGTCGGTCGAGCTCGCGCTGGAGGCCCGGTCGCTCGCGCAGCTGACCGAGGAGGTCGTCGAGTCGATGCGGCCGCTCGCGCAGCAGCACGGCACCGAGCTGCGCGTCGTCGCCCCCGGCGGGCATGGGGCCGTCGACATGGATCCGCGCCGCAT
Organism: Microbacterium sp. FG3; assembly: GCF_057809335.1. Taxonomy (NCBI): domain Bacteria; kingdom Bacillati; phylum Actinomycetota; class Actinomycetes; order Micrococcales; family Microbacteriaceae; genus Microbacterium; species Microbacterium sp. FG3. The sequence continues at coordinate 18,467 of NZ_JBMDJT010000042.1, forward strand.
CCGCCGCATCCTGCGCAACCTCATCGGCAACGCCATCGAGCACGGCGAGGGGCGCCCGATCGTCGTGACGGTCGACAGCGACGAGGACGCGGTGGCCGTGGGGGTGCGCGACTACGGGATGGGCATGTCGCCCGAGGCCAGCCAGCGCGTCTTCGACCGGTTCTGGCGGGCCGACCCGTCGCGGCGGCGGACGATCGGCGGCACGGGGCTGGGGCTGTCGATCGCGCTGGGCGACGCGAAGCTGCACGGCGGCATGCTCGAGGTGTGGTCGGCCGTCGGTCGCGGCACGAACTTCGTGCTCACGCTGCCCCGCACCCCGGGTGCGGAGCTGCTCTCGTCGCCCGTGCCGGTCGAGCCGCGCGACCAGGAGGCCACGCCGGAGCAGATCGTGGCGAGCGCGCGCCAGGCGGGGCCGCTCCACGGCACCGACGGCGCGGGCGACGACGGGGAGGACGCGCGATGAGGCGCAGGGGACGGATCGCGGCCGCGCTGCTCGCGCTCGCCGTGGCGCTGGCCGGGTGCTCGGGGCTGCCCACGAGCGGTCCGGTGAACCCCGGTCTCTCGGCCGACGAGGTCCCCGAGCACGACTTCCTCTATTACCCGGAGGGGCCGGCGCCGGCGGCCACCCCCGAGCAGATCGTGCAGGGCTTCGTGGAGGCGGCCACGAGCCCCGCGGGCGACTGGGCGACGGCGCGGGAGTTCCTCACCCCGGACTTCGCGGCCGAATGGGAGCCGGGATCGCACGTCGCGATCGACGCGACGAGTGCCCGCGAGTACGACGCGAGCGCGCTGGAGGCGGACGGGATCGTGTCGCTGCAGATCTCCCAGGTCGCCGCTGTCGACGCGCGCGGCGTGTACCGCACGGCCACGGAGCCGGAGCAGGAGCTGCGGTACGAGCTCGTGCAGCGCGACGACGGCGAGTGGCGGATCGCGCAGGCGCCGGCGGGGATCGTGCTCGACCGCGACTACTTCCCGAACGTCTACAGCGACTTCAGCCTCACGTTCTACGACCCGGCCCAGCGGTACCTCGTCCCCGACGTGCGCTGGTTCCCCGAGGCCTCGACGGGACCCACCCGGCTCGTCGCCGAGCTGCTGCGCGGCCCCAGCGCCGCGCTCGAGGGCGCCGTGACGACGGCCTTCCCGTCGGGCGCGCAGCTGCCGGATGCCACCGTGATCGCGCTCGACGACTCGGGCGTCGCCGACATCGCGCTGCGCGGCATCGCCGCCGACGTCGACGGATCCATCGTCTCGCGTATGCGGGCGCAGGCGACCGCGACGCTTTCGAGCCTCGGCGCCCAGGGCGTGCGGCTGAGGGTGGGCGGCATCGAGCTGTCGGCCGAGGAGTACGACCCGCTGCCGACGGGGCCCGATTCGCGCGCCCTCGTGCTCGGGGGAGAGGCATACGACGACGCCTTCGGCTTCCTCGAGAACGGGGAGATCAGGGGCATCGACGGGCTCTCGGAGGCCGTTCGGTCGTCGGCGGCGCCCGCGCCGGAGACGATCAGCGTGGCCCCGGATCGGGAGTCTGCGATCCTGCTCGGGACCAACGGCGCCGTCGTGCGGGTGGGGTCCGACGGCTCCGTGCTGCTGCTCGACGACCGCGAAGACCTGCTGGAGCCCGCGCTCGACCCCGACGGCTACACGTGGACGCTGCCCGACCACGACCCCGACCAGCTCACCGCGATCGGTCCCGACGGCACCGCGGTGCTGCAGACGGCGATCCCGCAGAGCGAGGAACTGGCGATCGCCACGGTCGAGTCGATCGCGGTGTCGCGCGATGGCACGCGCCTCGCGGCGCTCGTGACCGAGCCCGGAGGGGCGGCATGGGCGGTGGTGGCGCCCGTGGCGCGCGACGGCGACGGCGTGCCGACCGGCGTCGGCACCGCGACGGTGCTCGCGGCCCTCGACGGCCCCGGCATCGACGTGGAGTGGCTCGACGACTCGAGCATCGGCGTGGTGGCGCGCGACGGCACCGAGATCGAGATCCTCGAGCAGCGGATCGGCGGCCCCGGCACCCGCATGTCTGCCCCCGCCGACGCCATCGGGATCGCCGCGGGCACCCAGGACTCGTCGATGCGGCTGATCGACAGCACCGGCGGGCTGCACGTGCGCCGCGGCTCGGCGTGGGTCAAGGTCGCCGACGGCATCGCGGTGCTCGCCACGGACGTCGGAGCGCCGCGGTCGGAGTGACCGCGGCGGCACCGGCGCCGGCTCGCTCACAGGCCCTGCCGGGGCCCCGTCCCTCCACGGGCCGGCCGGAGAGGAACCCCGGAATCGCGTCGGCGGGCACGCTGGCATCATGCCGCCGCCGTCCGCCTCCCGATCCGCGCCCGCCTTCCGACCCGCCTTCGCCGTCCGATCCGCGCTGGACGAGGCCGCCGCGCTCGTGCTTCCGGTGTGGTGCGCGGGGTGCGAGGCTCCTGGCGTCGCGCTCTGCGAGCCGTGCCGTGCGCGACTGCAGCCGGCCGTCACGCGCAGGGTGCTGCCGGACGGCACCCCGGTGCACGCCGCCCTGGCCTACGAGGGCACGGCGGCGCACGTGATCGGCGCGCTGAAGGAGCGCGGGCGCACGGGCCTCGCGGCGGCGCTCGCCCCGGCCATGCGGGCCGCGCTCGCCGCGGTGGCCGGGCCGGCCACGGGGCGCGTCGTCGCCGTCGCCGCGCCGACCTCGCGCGCCGCCTTCCGCCGGCGCGGGTACCGCGTGCCGGAGCTGCTCGCACGGCGGGCGGGGGTGCCTGTGGTGCGGGGGCTCGCCTGGTCACGGCGCGTGGCGGACCAGCGGGAGCTCGGGCGCGACGACCGGCTGCGCAACGTGGCCGGCGCGATGCGGGCCCAGGTGCGCCGGCTGGACGACGCACGCGTCGTGCTCGTCGACGACGTCGTCACCACGGGGGCGACACTCATGGAGGCGCGGAGGGCACTCAATGCGGCGGGCATCCCCGTGGCGGGTGCCGCGGTGCTTGCCGCGGCACAGCGGGGGCGCGGCGCATCCATATGAAACGCGCCGGATCTGGGTGGTGACATCGCGCCGGGCCGGGGCTACCGTGGGGGCACCAGACGACGGGAAGTCGTTCGAGAGGGGCTCGGCCCAGGGGCCGGGCCGGACAGGGAGGCTCAGATGGACATCAACATCTCGGGAGTCGGCGTGAGCATCAGCGACCGCTTCCGGACGGTGGTCGAGGAGAAGTCCGAGCGCATCGCGAACATCGCCCCGAGGGCGCTGACCCTCGACGTCAAGATCACCCACGACGTGCACCGCAGCCGGGTCGAGGAGGAGAAGGTCGAGCTCACCCTCACGGGCAAGACGGCCACGGCCAGGGCGGAGGCGCGCGACGGCGACAAGTTCGTCGCCCTCGACCAGGCGCTCGACAAGCTCGTCGAGCAGGTGCGCCGCGCCAAGGACAAGAGGGTCACCGGCCGCGCCCGCCCGAAGGGCGCGCACTTCGAGAAGAACTCGGGGTCCCTCGCGGGGCTCGACGTCGAGCCCGTGCCCGCCCACCCCGTGCCCGCCGACGTGCTGCATGCCGTCACGACGGGCGAGATCCCCGTCGTCGAGGAGGAGAGCGAGCAGGACTACTCGCCGGTGGTCATCCGCACGAAGCACTTCGAGGCCGAGTGGATGACGGTCGAGGAGGCCGTGGACCGCATGGAGCTGGTCGGCCACGACTTCTTCCTGTTCATCGACGCGCGCACCGATCACCCCAGCGTCGTCTACCGCCGCCGCGGCTGGGACTACGGCGTCATCTCCCTCACGACGCAGGCGCCGCCGGAGGAGCAGCGCCTCGCGTCCTGACCCGACGCATCCAGGCCCGGGGCCCCGGACGCTAGCGCTGACTGACCCAGTCACCCGTCCGGGGCTCCGCCCCGTCGCCCGAGTCACGGTGGTCGCTTCATCTCCGGCCGCTGGCGCGGCCTCCGTTCAGCAACCGATGGGTGGGACCCGCGGTTCCCCCTCG
>NZ_JBMDJT010000043.1:0-21693 GCF_057809335.1 Microbacterium sp. FG3
CCCCCCCCCCCCCCCCCCCCCCCCGCAGCTGCTTCCTCGCCGGTTTCAGGCGGCGACGAGGCCGGCCGTGTCGCGGCCCTCGTCCTCGTACAGCTCCATCGGCTCGAGCAGGGAGCGGTAGACGCGCTCGTAGCCCTCGGCCATCACGGCGAGGTCGAAGCGGCGCTCGGCGTGGCGGCGGCACTCCCACGGGTCCAGCTCCTCGGCCGCGACGATCGCCGCCGCGAGCTCGCGGGCATCGGCGTCCGGATCGACGACGACGCCCGTGCGTCCGTGCGCGACCACCTCCGGCACGCTGCCGCGCCGCGTGGCGACGACGGGCGTTCCGCACGCCATGGCCTCCACCATGACCATGCCGAACGGCTCCTCCCACTGGATCGGGAACACCAGTGCCCGCGCGGCGGCGAACAGCTCGCGCTTCAGCGCGGCATCGGCCTCGCCGACGTACTCGGCGTCGGCGCCCAGGCGCGGGCGGACCTCGGCGTCGAAGTACGCGTGCTCGGCGCGCTCGTTGAGTTTGCCCGCCAGCACGATCCGCCGGCCGGCCGCCCGTGCCGCGTCGATCGCGAGGTGCGGGGCCTTGTCGGGGCTGAAGCGCCCGATCCACAGGACGAGGTCGTCCTTGCGCTCGCGCATCGGGAACGACGCCACATCGACCGCGTTGTGCACGGTGCCGCACCAGTTGATGCGCGGGTTGGCGCGGCGCTGCGCGTCCGAGATCGCGACGACCGACACGCTGCGGCCGAGCAGCTCGTGGTAACGGCCGTTCTCGCCGGCGACGGGGCCGTGCATCGTGACGACGGTGGGAGCCGCGCGGCCGCCCGCCAGCAGCGGCCCGCACAGCGTGTTGTCGTGCACGACGTCGACGCCGGCGTCCTCGAGCGCGCGGCCCGCGAAGGCGGCGGCGATCGCCTCGGGGACGGGCTCGCCCAGTCGCCCTGTGGGCGGAGCGTCGTAGACGGCGTGGAACTCCTGCGCGCTCGTGCCGTTGTCGCCCGCGCCCACGAGCACGACCTCGTGTCCGCGTGCGACCAGCGCGTCGACGAGGCCCGCGACCACGGCCTCCGTCCCGCCGTAGCCGGCGGGCGGCAGCGAGAACCAGGGCGGGGCCACCATCCCGATGCGCAGCGACGTGCGCGGCGAGGCGGCGGCCTCGGGTGTCGGTGCCGTGAGCGCGGACGTGGTCGTGAACGACATGGAACCTCCCTGCGGTGGGGAGGCCGGCCGCAGCGGGCACAGCGAGAACCGCTTGCGCGGCGCCGCGGATCGCGCAGGCCGGCCTCCGAATCGGAGCGAAGCAAACCTGCAAGTGAAGTTATAAGATAGCCGCGAGCAAAGTGCAAGAAACGGCGCGACGGAGGCGGCGCCGGACGATGAGCGACGAGGGAGCACCGTGGGCGACGACGCCAGGACGACGGACCGCATCCTCTCGGATGAGCCGTTCTACACCATCGGGCAGGTGGCCACCCTGCTGGGTGTGCCTGCCGCGCAGCTGCGCCGGCTGGATGCGCTCGAGATCGTGCAGCCGGATCGCTCGCGGGGCAACCAGCGCCGCTACTCGGCCGACGAGATCGAGCGGCTCCGCGAGGTGCTCGCGCTGGGGGAGGAGGGCGTGACCCTGCCCGGAGTCCGCAAGATCCTCGAGCTGCGGCGCCGGGTCGATGAGCTGGAGGACCGCCTCGCCCGGCAGACCGACGACGCGCCACCGTCCGCCGCGTCCTGAGGCGCATCGCCGGAAACCCGCGAGACAGCATTCCCGCGCCGAGACAGCGGCGTGACGCCACGGTCTCGGCGCGCGGTTGCTGTCTCGCGGATCAGAGGATCGCGAGCGACGTCGCGCGCCAGCGCCGGTCCATGCCCTCCAGCCGTACGGCGACGGCGCGCGTGCGGGCGGGGGCGGCGACGATCACGACGCCCTCGACGGCGCCCTCGGACGGCGACGACCAGCGCACCGACCGGATGGCGTAGGCGGGGTGCTTGGCCGGCTGCTGCCGCGCGCTGCGGGCGCGCTTGGCGAGGTTGGCGCGCGTGAGCAGCGAGCGGTACGGCTCCTCGGCCAGCCACCGCGCGAGCTGATCGACGTCGCGCACGCCGGCGAGGACCTCGAGCACACCGCGCGCCAGCCCGTCGAGCAGGGGCGTCGGATCGGGCAGCTCCGCGGTGGGCGTGCGCTGCGGGGCGAACAGCTCGCTCACATCGAGCGCGCTGCGGGCGCGGCGTCGCTCGCTCCGCGACGTCATCGGCATCGACATGGCGCCTCCCCTCGGTGTCCGCCGCCTGCTCCGGTCAGATGGCCAGCAGTTCAGCACGGTCCTCGCGCAGCGGGCACGAGGCATAGATGCCTGTGCAGGAAGCAGGCTGTGGAGAACGGAGGGCGCGGCGGTGCCGGATCCCCTACCGTCGTCGCGTGCGATGGGAACGGTTCTTCCAGGACCTCGAGGATCAGCTCGCGGCGGAGTGGGACGCCGAGCGCGCGGCGCTGGACTCCGAGTCCGAGCGGCTGCGCATCGCCGGGCTGGCGCTGCGGGACCGCCTGCGCGGCCTCGTGGGCGCGGGTCCCGTCGCGTTCGAGCTGGCCGACGGCTCGCGGCACGACGCCGCGATCGCGGCCGTCGGGGCGGACTGGATCGCCGCCCGCCCGGAGACGGCGGGGGTGCTGATCGTGCCGCTCGCCGCCGTGCGCCTGCTCGGGGTGCCGGAGCCCGAGCTGCTGCGCAGCGCGCGGGCGCTCGCGGAGGCGGATCGGCTGGCCGCGCGCGTCACGCTCGGCTTCGCGCTGCGGGATCTCGCCCGCCGGCGGGTGCCCGTGACGCTCGGCCTGTCGGGAGGCCGGACGGCGACCGGGACCCTCGACCGGGTCGGCGCCGACCACCTGGACCTCGCGCTGCACGCCCTCGACGCGCCGCGGCGCGCGGCCGACGTCGCGGGCTTCCGGATCGTCCCCCTCGCGGCGCTCGCATGGCTCCGCGCCGACGCCGACGCCGGCTCCGTGCTGACGTGAGGACGTCAGGGCCGCGGACCGCGGGCGCCCCACACCTCGGGGAAGCTCGCGATCTGCGACTCGTGCCACAGCGCGATCCGGCGGGCCTCCTCGGCCTGCTCGTCGAGGTACGCCTCGACGCTCGCCTGCTCGATGCGCCACACGGCCGGTGCCCCGAGGCGCGCCCCGCTCAGCCGGCCCTCGTGGACCAGCGACATGACCGCGTCGACATCGAGCGCGAGCAGCTCCGCCACCTGGGCCGGTGCCAGATGGCGGGCCACAGGTGCGTCGCCGAGACCGGGTTCCGCCATGAGGCCATTATCCGTCTCTACCCGGGTCGGGGCATGTACTGCACGGGTCTGTGGATAACTTCGACGCGCTCGGGATCGCTCCTGGCACCATGAACGCCATGATCCGCAAGCGCGCCTTCTGGAGCGACGCCCGATTCTTCGTGGGCGTCGCGCTCATCGCCGCATCGGTGGCGGGCGTCTGGGGCGTGGTGGCCGCCTCGCGGCACACCGTGCCCGTGCTCGCCGCGTCGTCCACGATCGTCCCGGGCCAGGCCGTGACGGCCGCCGACCTGCGCGTCGTGGACGTCGGCCTCGGCCAGGCCGACGGCCTCTACCTGACGCCCGACGAGCTGGGGGACGGGCTCGTGGCGGCGCGCACGATCGGCGCGGGCGAGCTCGTGCCGATCGAGGCGGTGGGATCGTCGGCGACCGTGACGACCGTCGTCGTCCGCAGCGCCGCCGAGGTGCCCGGCGCGGTGACCGCGGGCACCGCCGTCGAGCTGTGGGAGGCGCCGGCCACCGACGACGGCTTCGACGCGCCGCGCGTGCTCGTCGCCGACGCCACCGTCGCCGCCGTGGTGCGCGCGGAGGCCGTGATGGCGACGGGCGAGACGAGCGTGGAGCTCGTCGTCGATCGCTCCGATGTCGCCGATGTGCTCGCCGCGGTGGCGGCGGGTTCCGCGCTGTCGGTCGTGCCGACGGGGAGCGGCGGATGAGGGTCGTCGTCGCGCTCGAGGAGCCGCACGGCGCGCGCATCGCCGCCGAGCTGCGGCGCGGAGGGCACGAGGCGCTCGGGGTGCCCGTGGCGCTCGTGGCACGGGAGGCCGCGGACGAGCACTCGCGGCTGCACGAGGCGCTCGCGGGCTCCGACCTGCTGGCGGTGGCGCTCGATCGCGCCGCGCTCACCCCCGACCTCGTGCGCGCGTGCGACCGGCACGCCGTGCGGATCGTGGCCCTCGCCGGGCGCGGCGCCGATGCGCGGCTGGCGCGCGCGTTCGGCCTGGCCGAACCCCTCCCGATCGAGTCCCGCGGCGACGCGATCGTGGCGGCGGCGCGCGGCGGCATCGGGCACGGCGCATCCGGCACGGGCGGCACCGTGACCGCGGTGTGGGGACCGCACGGGGCGCCGGGCCGCACCGCCCTCGCCATCGAGCTGGCCGTGGCGCTGGGCACGCGCGACCGGCGGGCGGCGCTGGTCGACGCCGACACGCACGCGCCCGCGATCGCCGTGGCACTGGGCCTGCCGGAGGAGAGCCCCGGCGTCGCCGCCGCGTGTCGACGGGCCGCTGAGGGGATCGACCCGCCGGAGCTCAGCCGCATCAGCGTGCCCATCGGCGGCACGGCGGCCCACGTCGACGTGCTGACCGGCCTCAACCGCCCCTCGCGGTGGCCGGAGCTGTCGGGCGCGCGCCTCGGCGCGGTGCTGGACGCGTGCCGCGGCTGGTCCGCCCACACCGTCGTCGATGTCGCGGCGCCGCTGGAGCGCGACGAGGAGATCGTGAGCGACCTCGAGGGCCCGCGCCGCAACGCCGCCACGCTCACGGCGCTCGAGCGCGCGGATCGGATCGTCGCCGTCGCGTCGGCCGATCCGGTCGGCATCGGCCGGTTCATCCGCGCGCACGCCGAGCTGCGCGCGCTCGTCGGGCCCACGCCCGTGCACGTGGTCGTGAACCGGCTGCGCACGGGCGCCCTCGGCGTCGACGCCCGCGGGCAGGTGCGCCGCACGCTGGAGCGCTTCGCCGGCCTCGGCGAGGTCTCGTTCGTCCCGCATGACGGGCGCGCCGCCGACGCCGCGCTGCTGGCCGCGAGGCCGGTGGGCGAGGTCGCGCCGCGCTCGTCGCTGGCTCAGGCGGTGCGGCGCGTGGCCGAGCGGATCGAGGCGCCGACCGCGGCGGCGCGGCACGCTCCCGACGAGGCGAGGCCGGGTCGGCGCGCGCTGCGGCGCCGGGCGGCCTGAGCGACGCGACCGGCGTCTCTCGCCGGCGACTGCGCCCCGGGAAGCGGCGGCGGCCCGCCTAGACTGAAGCGGTGTCGACCCTCAGCGATCTCGTCTCGGCCCAGGGCATCCAGAGCGAATCGGACATCGAATGGCTCCACAAGGTGGCGGCCGACGGCCAGCTGCTGGCCGATCTGTCCTTCGCCGACATCGTGCTGTGGGCGCCGACGGCCGACGACTCGTATCTCGCCGTGGCCCACGTGCGCCCCAGCGGGGCGGCGACGCTGTTCTACCGCGACATCGTGGGGGAGCGCGTGCGCCCGCAGTGGCTGAGCCAGGTGCGCGAGGCCGTCACGACGCAGAGCATCGTCGACTCGTCGTCGCCGGAGTGGTTCGAGGAGACCCCCACGCGCGTGCGCGCGGTCCCGGTCGTGCGCCGCGACGAGGACGGCGGGCGCGTGCTCGGCGTGCTCACGCGCCACAGCAACCTCGGCGAGCTGCGCGCGCCGTCGCGGCAGCAGCTGACGTTCAACGAGTGCGCCGACGAGATCTTCGCGATGATCGCCACCGGCGGCTTCCCCGATGCCGACGCCCCGACGGGCGCGAGGCGGGGCGCGCCGCGCGCGAACGACGGGCTGATCCGGCTCGACGCCGACGGCGTCGTCACGTTCGCGAGCCCCAACGCGCTCTCGGCGTTCACCCGCCTCGGCTTCGGCGACGAGCTCGAGGGCGAGTCGCTCGCCGAGGTCACGGCGGCGCTCTCCGACGCCTCGATCGACGCCGACGAGTCGCTGCCGGTCGTGGCGTCGGGTCGCGCCCCGTGGCGCACCGACATCCACGCGCGCGGCGTGGCCGTGGCGCTGCGCACCATCCCGCTCAGCGAGAACGGCAGGCGCACCGGCGCCATCGTGCTCTCGCGCGACGTGACGGAGCTGCGCAACCAGGAGCAGGAGATCCTGACGAAGGACGCCACGATTCGCGAGATCCATCACCGCGTCAAGAACAACCTGCAGACGGTGGCCTCGCTGCTGCGGATCCAGGCCCGCCGCACGCCGTCCGACGAGGCGCGCGACGCGCTGGGGCAGGCGATGCGCCGCGTGGCGTCGATTGCCGTCGTGCACGACACCCTCTCGGAGGGTCTGAGCCAGAACGTCGACTTCGACGTGGTGTTCGATCGCGTGCTGCGCCTGGTGGCGGAGGTGGCCGCGGCGCCGAACACGCTCGCGCGCACGCACCGCAGCGGCGAGTTCGGGGTGCTGCCGAGCAAGTACGCGACGCCGCTGGCGCTCGCGCTCACCGAGATCGTCACCAACGCGGTCGAGCACGGTCTGAAGGACTCGGACGGCGACGTGGAGATCAGCGCGGACCGCAGCGAGGAGCGCCTCGAGGTGCGGGTGCGCGACACCGGCGCTGGCCTGCCGGCCGGTCAGGTGGGCAGGGGACTGGGCACGCAGATCGTTCGGACGCTCATCCAGGGCGAGCTGGGCGGCTCGATCGACTGGACCTCACCCGACGGGGGAGGCACCGACGTGATCGTCGACATCCCGCTGCGCTGGATCGGGCGCTGACGCCGGGCGCGAAAAACGGCCCCCGGCGACAGGGGCCGTGATCGCGCGGGTGTGCCGCGGTGTCAGCTGGCGCGGCGGGCGCGGGCGGCGCGGCGCTTCAGGGCGCGGCGCTCGTCCTCGCTGAGGCCGCCCCACACGCCCGAGTCCTGGCCGGTCTCGAGGGCGTACTGCAGGCACACCTCGGTGACGGTGCAGCGGGCGCAGACGGACTTCGCCTTCTCGATCTGGTCGATGGCCGGCCCGGTGTTCCCGACGGGGAAGAAGAGCTCGGGGTCGACGGTGAGGCAGGCGGCCTTGTCGCGCCAGTCCATGGTGGTGCTCCTAGATGTGGTGGGAAAACAGATGCGATTCCAGCGGCTGTTCGGGTGAGCACTACGCTGGGATATGCCGCGAGCGCTGCTCGCTCCCACCACGTTGTGGGGAAACATACCGTTAACAAGTCTCTTACAGATGGAGACGTGAGTCAACGGTTTCTGAATGGATCAAGAATCGGAACGCCCATGACGACCCCCTCCGGCACCCCCGTTCCCGCGCGCCTGGCGGCCGCGCTGCTCGCGCTGGAGGCCCTCGCCCTGCTGGTGCTGGCGGGCTGGCAGGTGGTCGCGATGCTCGGTGGCGACACGGCGTCGCTGCCGACGGCGATCGCGCTCCTGGTCTTCACGATCGTGGCTGCGGGCGGCGTCGGAGCGTTCGCCTACGCGGTGCTCACCGACCGGTCCTGGGGCCGATCCGGCGGCATCGTGACGCAGCTGCTCGTGCTCGCGGTGGCGCTGGGGGCGCTCACCGGTCAGTACGCCCATCCGCTCGTCGCGCTCGTCTTGGCCGTGCCCGCGGTGATCGGGCTCGTGCTCATCGCGCGGGCGGCGAAGGCCGCCGCTCCCGAGGCGGGACGCTAGCCCCCTCTGCCAGCTCGCGCGCCAGCAACGCGGCACCCGCCACGGCCGCGGGCATCACGGCGATCGCGCCGCCGGGCACGAGGAAGCACAGCTGCGTCGCGACGCCGAAACCGAGCATCCGCCCGCGGGATCCGCGCCGCAGGCGACGGCGGCCGGCCGCGCCGATGCCGCGCGCCGTCAGTCCGCGCTGCGTGAGCTCGTCGGCCAGCGTCCAGCCGGTGAGGCCGACGCCGAGCACGGCCGCGAGCGCCGTGCCCGCGACCGGGATGAGGCCGAGCAGCAGCGTCAGCAGCGCGATGCCGGCGCCGCGGGCCACGAGCGAGACCGCGTCTCCCGCCGCGCGCCACAGCGAGTAGCGGGACTCGGGGACGCCGCCGCCGGTGTCGCGCTCGACGGAGGACCAGATCCGCTGGTACGCGGGCTCGCCCACGAGCAGCACGACGGCGGTGAACGTCGCGATGGCGAGCGCGATCGCGCCGGCGAGCACCGCGAGCGCGACGAGGACGCGCAGCGCGCCCGCCCAGAACGCATCCCAGCCCGCGGCGAAGGGCGTCATCCACTCCACGAGGCCCGGCAGCGCGAAGCCGAGCGCCAGGAGGGCGGCCGAGAACACCACCGCCACGACGGCGGCGGGCACGAGCCCGGTGGCCATCAGCCCCGGTCGCGCCCGCCACCAGGCGAAGCCGCGGCCCAGCGTCGCCACGCCCCGCCAGAACTCCCGCATGGGGTCAGTCTAGGAACGGCTCACGCGAAGGCGAACAGGAACGGGAACGCGAGGGCGACCACGGCCGCCCACGCCGGGTAGAGCGGCAGGAACGAGGTCTGCCAGCGCTCCAGCGCCGCGAACCCCTCCCGGTGGCGCAGGAAGCGCAGCGTGAGCCACGCCTGCCCGGCCAGGTGCACGAGCAGCAGCAGGTTGAGCCCGAGCGCAGCGGTCTTGTTGGCGCTCACGCCGAACTCCGCGATCCGGGTGATCATGGCCGTCAGCGCGACGAGGTCGACCGCGATCGCGATGACGAGCATGCCCAGCTGCAGAGCGTCGAACGGCCCGGCCGGCGCGAGCGCCTCGCGCGCGGAGATCGTGTAGAGGGTCAGTGCGAGCACGAGGATGAGCACGCCGTCCATGAGGATCAGCAGCTCCCGGTCGACGAGGGCGAGCGAGCCCGCCGTGGCGAGGGCGGCGAGCATCCACAGCAGCGCGAGCGTGACGATCGGCGTGAACACGCGCGTGAGCACGGGCACGATGTTCTCGATCACGTTCTGCTTCGCCTCGACGAGCCACGCGGCCACGAGCACGGCACCCGGCACGCACACCCGCGGGATCGCGCCGATCGCGACGGTCGTGTCCGTGCCGGTCAGCGAGAGCACGGCGCTCGTGAGGCCGATCAGCACGCCGCCGCCGAGGGCGAGCAGCACGAAGTACACGGCGAACTCGCCCGTGAACCGCACGAAATCCATCCGCGCCGCGTGGTCGCGCCAGCGCCCCGCCGCATACGCGATGCCCACGAGCCCCCACGCGACGATCGGCAGGTGGATGGTCGTGAGCAGCTCCGTCGCCCCGACCCCCGTCGCGCTGGGGAACGGCATCAGGGCCTGCGTCGCGACGAGCACGCCGAACACGACGGCCAGCGCCACGGTCGTGCGCGGGGCCGGCCGGCGCTTCCACACGAAGTACGCCGCGAGGAACGCGAGCACCAGGGTCGGCAGCACGCGGAACAGCGCCGCATTGGCCTCGACGCCGCCGAGCGGCGCGCCGTAGGAGAACAGCTGGATGAGCGCGAGAACGGTGAGGCCGGCGGCGGCGCCGAGCCCGATCGCGACGATGGGCTCGCGGCGATCCGCCGCGAGCCCATCGGCCGCCGTCAGCTGCTTCCACATCCGCTCGGTGTGCTCGCGGGCGAACTCGCGCGAGATCGCGTCGGTGCCGCCCATCCGCCGGATCGCGACGAGGAAGGCCTCGTCGTCGGCCAGTCCCGCCGCGGAGAGGTCGTCGATCTGCGCGCGCAGGTGATCCTCGAGCTCGTCCAGATCGGCGGCGGCGATCGCGCGGTGCCGCTGCAGGTAGCCGCGCCACTGGGCGATCTGCTCCTCGACCTCCGCCCGCGGCGCCATCACGCCCACGCTCCCGCGGTCGTGCCTGCCGCGTTCGGGCCGGCGGGGCGGGCCTCCCAGACGTTCCGCATGACGTCGGCCACGACCTCCCACTGCGCCCGGCGCTCCTCGAGCAGGGCGCGGCCGGCGTCCGTGATCGCGTAGTGCTTGCGGCGACGCCCCGTCTCCGAGGTGCCCCACGTGGCGGACAGCAGGCCCGCCCGCTCGAGCCGGTGCAGCAGCGGATAGAGCATGCCGTCCGTCCACTCCATCCGGCCGCCCGACAGCTCGCTCACGCGCTTCAGGATCGCGTAGCCGTACAGCTCGCCGTCGGCGAGGATGCCGAGCACGAGCGGGGTGGCGGAGGCCGCCACGAGGTCCTTGTCGATGCGCATGCGCGCCTCCGTTCATCCCTTGTACCTCTAGGTAATCGAACCTAGCGCATCTAGGTATGGATTCGGGCTGGGAATAGGCCGGGATGCGGCGCCGTTCAACTTGATACAACCGCACTCAACTTCTAAAGTTGATGGCGAACCGCTCAAGTTTTAGGAGACAAGGAATGGCCGACTTCCCCCAGGACGGTCTCGGCGCGTTCGACGAGTTCCTCGCGCGCTACCTGCAGGGTGAGCGCGCCCGCTCGGCGCGGTCGATCGACCTCAGCCGCTTCCTCAGCGCGCGCACGCAGAGCCTGCTGCAGCGCGCCGCCGCGTTCGCGCACGCCCGCGGCCAGCAGGAGATGGACGCCCTCCACGTGCTGCGCGTGCTCCTCGACGACGACACGGTCGCCCGGGCGGTCGCGCGCGTCGGCGCCGAACTCGACGCGCTGCGCTCCGAGACGGAGCAGCGCCTGCCGCAGGAGAGCCTCCCCGTCCACAGCGACGAGGCGGTGATCACCCCCGCCGTGCAGCGCGCGATGTTCCACGCGTACCAGGTGGCGCGCTCCGCGGGCGCGACCTACATCGATCCGGAGCACGTGTTCTTCGCGCTCGTGCTGGCGCAGGACTCGCCCGCCGGGCAGATCCTCTCGCGCGCCGGCGTGACGCCCGAGGCGCTCACGCAGGGCGCCCGCGAGGCCGTCTCGCCGCAGGGCGCGCCGGAGGAGGCGCCGTCCGGCGGCGGATCGATGCTCGAGAAGTACGGCGTCGACCTGACCGCGCGCGCCGAGGCCGGGGAGCTCGACCCCGTGATCGGCCGGGCCGACGAGATCGAGCAGACCATCGAGATCCTCTCGCGCCGCACCAAGAACAACCCCGTGCTCGTCGGTGAGGCCGGCGTGGGCAAGACCGCCATCGTCGAGGGCCTGGCCCGCGCGATCGTGGCGGGCGAGGTGCCCGAGCAGCTGCGCAGCAAGCGCGTCATCGCGCTCGATCTGCCCGGCATGCTCGCCGGCACGCGCTTCCGCGGCGACTTCGAGGAGCGCCTCACCAAGACGATCGACGAGGTCGCCGAGCACCGCGGCGAGCTGATCCTGTTCCTCGACGAGATCCACACGCTCGTCGGCGC
Organism: Microbacterium sp. FG3; assembly: GCF_057809335.1. Classification (NCBI taxonomy): domain Bacteria; kingdom Bacillati; phylum Actinomycetota; class Actinomycetes; order Micrococcales; family Microbacteriaceae; genus Microbacterium; species Microbacterium sp. FG3. Next base: position 11,265 of record NZ_JBMDJT010000043.1, read on the forward strand.
GGGCGGCGGCGGTGAGGGCGCCATGGACGCCGGCAACATCCTCAAGCCGCGCCTCGCGCGCGGCGAGCTGCACCTCGTCGGCGCCACGACGCTGAAGGAATACCGCACGATCGAGAAGGACGCCGCGCTGGAGCGCCGCTTCCAGCCGGTGCGCGTGGGTGAGCCGTCGATCGCCGACGCGGTCGAGATCCTGCGCGGCCTGCGCCCGGCGTACGAGGAGCACCACGGTGTGACGTACACCGACGACGCGCTGCGCGCCGCCGTGGAGCTGAGCGACCGCTACCTCACGGAGCGCGTGCTGCCCGACAAGGCCATCGACCTCATCGACCAGGCGGGCGCCCGACTGCGGCTGCGCCTGGGCGTGCCGGTCGACACCGCCGCGCTCATGGAGCGGCTCGCCACGCTCGAGTCCGAGAAGAACGCCGCCGTCGCCGCCGAGCGGTACGAGGAGGCCTCACGCCTGCGCGACGAGATCGCCGACGTCCAGCGCCGCCTCGACGAGGCCGCCACGAGCGGCGCGCCCGCGGGCGCGGTCGTGGACGAGCCCGAGATCGCGGCCGTCGTGAGCCGCGCCACGGGCATCCCCGCCAGCCGGATCACCGAGACCGAGCGGGCGCGCCTGGCCGGCCTGGAGGACGAGCTGCACGCGCGCGTCATCGGCCAGGACGACGCCGTGCGCGCGGTCGCGCGGTCGGTGCGCCGCAGCCGCACCGGCATGGGCGATGCCCGCCGCCCCGTCGGCTCGTTCCTGTTCCTCGGCCCCACCGGCGTCGGCAAGACCGAGCTGGCGAAGGCCCTCGCGGCGAGCCTGTTCGACGACGAGGGCGCGATCGTCCGCTTCGACATGAGCGAGTTCGGCGAGCGGCACACCGTCGCGCGCCTCGTCGGCGCCCCTCCCGGGTACGTCGGCTACGACGAGGCGGGCCAGCTCACCGAGCGCGTGCGGCGCAACCCGTACTCGATCGTGCTGTTCGACGAGATCGAGAAAGCGCACCCCGACGTGTTCAACCTGCTGCTGCAGGTGCTCGACGACGGCCGCCTGACCGACGGCCAGGGACGCACGGTCGACTTCCGCAACACCGTGGTCGTGATGACCTCGAACCTCGGCTCGGAGTTCCTGGCCTCGCGCAGCGGCGCCATCGGGTTCTCCGCGAGCGGCGCGGAGTACGACGAGAAGGACCTGCGCGACCGGGTGATGGGCCGGCTGCGCGAGTCGATGCGCCCGGAGTTCCTCAACCGCATCGACGAGATCGTGCTGTTCCGCAAGCTCGACCGCGAGCAGCTGCGGCGCATCGTCGACCTGCTGCTCGGCGCCACCCGCGCGCGCCTGGGCGCCCGCGAGATCTCGCTCGAGGTCTCCGAGGCCGCGATCGACTGGCTCGCCGAGCACGGGTACGAGCCCGAGTACGGCGCCCGCCCGCTGCGCCGCCTCATCCAGCGCGAGGTGGACGACCGGATCGCCGATCTCCTGGTGGCGGGCGACCTGGCGGACGGCGGCCGCGTGCGCCTCGACGCCGTCGCGGGCGAGCTCCTCGTCACGGCCGACGCCCCGGTCGCGGCCTGACCCTCCGCGAACCCGCCCTCGATCCGCCACCCCGCGCCCGATCCGGCGCGGGTTCGGCGAACGGGGGCGGGTTCGGTGCCTTCGCTCGCGGAAACTAGGATCGGTCGGTGACCACCAGCATCATCCTCGACGTCGACACCGGGGTGGACGACGCCCTCGCCATCCTCACCGCCGCGCTCTCGCCCGAGATCGAGCTCGTCGCCTGCACCACCACGTGGGGCAACGTGGACGTCGACACGGCCGCCCGCAACACGGCGTTCGTCCTGAACATGGCGGGCCGATCGGATGTGCCCGTGGCGCGCGGCGCCGAGGGGCCCTCGAACGGCGCCACGGCGTCGTTCTCGACGAACGTGCACGGGGAGGACGGCCAGGGCGGCCAGGCCGACACGTCGTTCGTGCCCGCGCTCACCGCCGAGACGGCCCCCGAGCTCATCATCCGCCTGAGCCACGAGCGGCCGGGCGAGTTGCACCTCGTCGCGGTGGGCCCGCTCACGAACCTCGCCGACGCGCTCGCGGCCGATCCGACGCTGCCCGAGCGGATCCGCGAGGTCACGATCATGGGCGGCAGCTTCCTGGCGCCCGGCAACATCACCCCGGCCGCCGAGGCGAACATCTGGCACGACCCGGAGGCGGCCCAGCGCGTCGTCGAGGCCGGGTGGGCGTGCACCTTCGTCGGGCTCGACGTGACGATGCGCGACATGCTCGAGGAGGACCACCTGCGCGCGCTCGCCGCCGGCGGCGCGATCGGGGGCTACTGCGCCCGGATCCTCGATGCGTACTACGACTTCTACCTCGGCGAGACGGGGCGTCGCTGCGCCGGCAACCACGACGCGCTCGCCGTGGGCATCGCCGCCGGCCTGGCCACCGCGACGCTCGCCCCGGTGGTGCCGATCGAGATCGACACCACCGACGGGCCGAACCGCGGCCGCACGAGCGCCGACCTGCGCGGCATCCACAACGACTGGCCCGCCGTCGCCGGCGCGCGCCACCGCGCCGTGCTCGCGACCGAGCCGGGGTTCACCGACCGGATGACGCACCTGCTCGCCGGGGCATGAGCGGGGCCGGGGCCGAGGACAGCGGCCCCGGCGCGCCGCGGCGGAGCGGACTTGCGCGCGCGCCGGATCGGCGTAGTGTCATCGTTCGTGATTCATCGGGCGCCCGCCGGGGCGCGCATGGCGCGGGCGCGGTCAGCCGCCCGCCGCGGCCTCGCACCCGCGCAGGCGATCGTCACCGGATTCGGTGCCGCCCTGCTCGTCGGCACCACCCTGCTGTGGCTGCCGATCTCGAGCGTGGGGCCGGGCGCGACCTTCGTCGAGGCGATCTTCACGGCGACCTCCGCGCTGTGCGTCACGGGCCTCACCGTGGTCGACACGGCCGTGTTCTGGAGCCCGTTCGGGAAGCTCGTCATCCTCGCCCTCATCCAGCTCGGCGGGCTCGGCATCATGCTGTTCGCCGCGCTCGTCGGCCTCGCGCTCGCGCGGCGGCTGTCGGTGCGGGCGAGGCTCAACACGGCGGCCGAGGCGAAGGCGTTCGGCGTCCCGGACGTGCGGCGGCTCGCGCGCGGCATCTTCCTGACGAGCCTCGGGATCGAGGCCGTCGTCGCGATCGTGCTCGCGCTGCGCTTCGCGCTCGCCTACGGATACGACGCGGCGCAGTCGGTGTGGCACGGCGTCTTCCACGCCGTCTCGGCGTTCAACAACGCCGGCTTCGCGCTCTACACCGACAACATGATGGGCTTCGTGGCCGATCCGTGGATCGCGCTGCCCATGTGCGCGGCGATCGTGCTGGGCGGCATCGGCTTCCCCGTGCTGCGCGAGCTGAAGCGCGCCTGGCGGCGCCCGCTGCACTGGTCGATGAACACGCGCATCGTGCTGCCAGGCACGCTCGTGCTGCTCGCGCTCGGCACGCTCGCGATCACCGTCATCGAGTGGGAGAACCCCGGCACCCTGGGGCACGAGGATCCCGCGACGCGCGTGCTGGCCGGCTTCTACCACTCCGTGCAGACGCGCACGGCGGGGTTCAACTCGGTCGACATCGGCGCGATGCACGACGAGACGTGGCTCGTGATGGACATCCTGATGTTCATCGGCGGCGGCCCCGCCGGCACGGCGGGCGGCATCAAGATCACGACCTTCGCCGTGCTGTTCTTCATCCTGTGGACCGAGCTGCGCGGCGGCACGGCCGTGAACATCTTCGGCAAGCGGCTGGCGCGCTCGGTGCACCGCGAGGCGATCTCGGTCGTCCTCATGGCGATCGGCGCCGTGGTGGCGGCGACGGTGGCGATCCTCGCGATGACCGATTTCGACCTCGACCGCGTGCTGTTCGAGTGCGTCTCGGCGTTCGCGACGGTGGGGCTGTCGACTGGCATCACGGCGGACCTGCCGGAGGTCGGCCAGCTCATCCTCGTCGTGCTCATGTTCCTCGGCCGCATCGGGCCGCTCACCCTCGGCTCGGCGCTCGCGCTCCGCGAGCGCCGCATCGCCTACGAGCTCCCCAAGGAGCGCCCCGTCATCGGCTGACGGGCGGAAAGGACAACTGATGGGATCGTTCCTCTCGTTCGGAGAGAACGCCAGGCGCATCGCCGAGGCCGACTCGGTCGCGGTGATCGGCCTGGGAAGGTTCGGCGCGTCCGTCGCGCTCGAGCTGATGGCCTCGGGCACCGAGGTGCTCGGGATCGACGCGGATGAGGACCGGGTGCAGGAGCTCAACGGGCGCCTCACCCAGGTGGTCCGCGCCGACGCCACGAAGGAGGAGGTGCTGCGTCAGCTCGCCGTCGACCAGTTCGACCGCGCCGTCGTCGCGGTCAGCGGCGATCTGAAGGTCTCGATCCTGTGCGCCTCGCTGCTGCTGCAGCTGAACGGCCCGGTGATCTGGGCGAAGGCGATCGACGAGCAGCACGGCCGGATCCTCGAGCAGCTCGGCGTGCATCACGTCGTGTACCCCGAGTCCGACATGGGCCGCCGCGTCGCCCACCTCGTGCGCGGCGCCGCGAAGGACTACCTCGAGATCGAGGCCGGCTACGCCCTCGTCAAGGCCGCCGCGCCCACCGAGCTGCACGGCGTCGAGCTCGGCGACAGCGACCTGCGCCGCCGCCACGGCGTGACGATCGCGGCGTGGCGCGGCGCCGAGGGGGAGTGGCGGTACGCCGACAGCGCCACCGTGCTGCACGAGGGCGACATCGTGCTCGCGGTCGGGCCGACCCGCCGCGTCGAGGCCTTCGCGCAGCTGCGCTGAGCGCCGCCACGCCCGCCGCCAGGGCTGAGTGCGGCTCAGTCCTTCAGGCGCACGAGGCGCTCGTGCCCGCTCTCCTGCACCTCGGCGAGCTGCTCGCGCGACTTCACGAAGTCGGTGAACGAGCGGAAGCCGAGCGTCTTCTCGCTGAACGAGGGATCCATCCGGCGCATGTGCTGCTTCACGGCGGAGGTGTGCAGCCACTCGGCGTCGTCGCCCTTGTCGCGGCCCAGGCGCAGCGCGCGCTCGAGCAGGCGCGAGGCGGCCGCGTGCAGGTCCTCGGGTGGGATCTCGTCGAAGGGCACCATGGTGTCCTCCTCCTCGACCGGCTCCTGCTTGGCGCGCGAGGACCGGCGGCTGCGCTTGGGCTCGCCCTCCGCCTTCGGCGCCGGCTCGCCCTTGTCGGCCGGTGCTGCCTTCTCGGGCGCGGCGGCCTTGGCGGCCTTCGGCTTCTCGGGCACGGTGACGCCGGGCAGCGTGTCGTACGCCTCGAACTCGTCGCACGCGGCGGCGAGCGACTTGGCGGTGGAGCCCGCGACCCCCACGCCGACGACGTAGCGGCCGAGCCGGCGGCAGCGCTGGGCGAGGGGGACGTAGTCGCTGTCGCCGCCCACGATCACGACGTGGGTGAGGTCGGGCAGGCGGAACATGTCCTCCACGGTGTCGACCGCGAGGCGGATGTCGGCGCCGTTCTTGGCGTAGGCCGCGGCGGGGAACAGCTGCACGAGGTCGACCGCGCGGGCCACGAGCTGCTGCCGGTACTCGGCGTTCACGGGCGAGGACCAGTCGGCGTACGCGCGGGTGAGCACGAGGGTGCCGAACGACGCGGCGTAGTCGATGATGGCGCCGACGTCGATCGTGGCGCGCTGCAGGCGCTCGGCGATCTCCGGATCCGTCGGGTCGTCCGCGATCCGCGAGCGGTCGCGGGAGTACGAGTTGCGTCCGTGGACGCGGTCGTACCAGCTCATGACGATGTTGTCGAAGTCCAGGTAGACGGCGACGCGGCTGTCGGTCACTTCGGCTCCGTTCGGTCGCTGAGGGCGTCGGCCGGCAGGGCCGACTCCGACGGGTAGGTGACGCCGATCTGGCGGCGGATCTCGTCGAGGGCGCCCATGATCTCCACGGTCTCGTCGATGGGCAGGATGTCGCCGGCGAGGTTCCCCTCGGCGACGAGCCGCTCGGCGGCGAGGGCCTCGAACTGCATGCCGCGCCCCTCGATCCGGCTCTCGTACGTCTCGAGCACCTCGCCGGAGGTGCCGGTGAGGCGGAACGACGTGGGCCCGTAGAAGGCGCGGTCGATGTCGATGCGCGCCTCGGTGCCGATGATGTGCGCGGTCGTGGGACCGGCGGCGCGCGAGGACGAGAGCGTGGTGGAAAGGGCGCCGCCCGCGTGCGTCATGATCGTCGCCACCTCGGTGTCGGCGCCGGTCTCGCCCAGGCGGGCCGTGGCCGAGATGCTCGTGGGCGCGCCCAGCACATCCCACACGAACGAGATCGGGTAGACCCCGAGGTCCAGCAGGGCCCCGCCGCCGAGCGCGAGCGCGTTCAGGCGGTGGGCGGGGTCGCTCGGCAGCTTCTGGGTGTGGTCGGCGTGCATCGCGCGGATCTCGCCGAGGGCGCCGGAGGCGACGAGCTCGCGGATGCGCACCATGTGGGGCAGCCACCGCGTCCACATCGCCTCCATGACGAGCAGGCCCTTCTCGGCGGCCAGGTCGCGCAGGGCGGCGGCCTCGGCCTGGTTCACCGTGAAGGCCTTCTCGACGAGCGCGTGCTTGCCGTGCTCGAGCGCGAGCCGCGCCGCGGCGTAGTGCATGGGGTGCGGCGTGCCGATGTAGACGATGTCGATGTCGGGGTCGGCCACGAGCGCCTCGTAGGAGGCGTGGGCGCGGGGGATGTCGTACTCCCGGGCGAACGCCTCGGCGCTGGCCGCGGAGCGCGAGCCGACGGCGCGCAGATCCCGCCCCGAGATGCGCAGATCGCCCGCGAACACCCCCGAGATGCGGCCCGTTGCGAGGATTCCCCAGCGAAGTCCTGTCATGTCCCCGAGCCTACGCGGTCGGCGCTGGGTCGAGAGCAGGGCGCGGGCCGTCAGAGCCGGTCGAGGGCCTGGGCGAGGTCGGCGATGAGGGCGGCCGGATCCTCGAGGCCGATGGAGAGCCGGATCGTGGCGTACGAGATGCCGGCCGCCGCGAGCTGGTCGCGCGTGAGGTGGTTGTGCGTCATGGTGGCCGGGTGACACGCCAGCGAGCGCGCGTCGCCGATGTTCGCCACGAGCCGCACGAGCCGCAGCGCGTCGACGACCGTCTCGACGCGCGCGTAGTCGGCCTCGTCGTCGCCCGTGCGCTCCAGCTCGAACGCGAACACCGACGGCACGCCGCGCGGCAGGTACCGCGCCGCGAGCGCGTGCCACGGGCTGGCCTCCAGCCCCGGGTGGTGCACGGCGGCGACGGCCGGGTGATCGGCGAGGAACCGCGCCACCTCGAGGCCCGAGGCGGCGTGGCGGTCCACGCGGAGATTGAGCGTCTCGACGCCCTCGAGGATCTGGAAGGCGTTGAACGGCGACAGCGCCGGCCCGAGGTCGGCGATGTACTTGGACTTCACGAGGGTCGTGAACGCGCCCTCGCGCCCGAACGCCTCCCACAGCGAGACGCCGCCGAACCGCCCGTGCGGCGCGGTGAGCGCGGGCCACCGCTCCGGCTGCGCGCCGAAGTCGAACGTGCCGAGATCGACGACCACGCCGCCGAGGGAGGTGCCGTGCCCGCCGAGGAACTTCGTGGCCGAGTGCACGACGATGTCGGCGCCGAACTCCTTCGGGCGCAGCAGGGCGGGCGTCGCGACGGTGTTGTCGATCACGAGGGGCACGCCGGCGGCGTGCGCTATGTCGGCGACGGCGGTCATGTCGAGCACCTGCGCGACGGGGTTGGCGACGCTCTCGGCGAAGAACGCCCGGGTGTGCGGGCGCACGGCCGCGCGCCACGCGTCGAGGTCGTCCTGATCCACGAACGTGACCTCGATCCCGAGGTCGGCGAAGGTGTCGTGGAAGAGGTCGACCGTGCCGCCGTAGAGCTGATCGGCCGCCACGATGTGGCCGCCGCGGCCGGCCAGCGCGAGGGTCGCGACCGCGGTGGCCGCCTGCCCCGATCCGGTGGCCGCCGCGGCGACGCCGCCCTCGAGCGCGGCCACGCGCTGCTCCAGCACGGCCTGCGTGGGATGGGCGTTGCGGCTGTAGATGAAGCCCTTCTCGCGCAGTGCGAAGCGCTCGCGCGCCTGCCGCAGCGAGGCGAACTGGTACGCCGACGACTGGTGGATCGGCACCGCGACGGTCTGCGGCGCCGCGACGCCCGGCTCGTATCCGGCGCCCAGCTGGGCGGTGACGAATCCCTCGGGCAGCGCGTCGCTCATGCTTCCATCCTGGGGGATGCCGCGGGCGGTGCCGGAACCGGATCGTCATACGGCGACACGGGATCGCGCCGCTCGCGGGATGGCCGCATGCGGTTGAATGAGCGCGTGGACGAAGAGGCCGAGCTCGCGGAGCTGCAGCGACGGGCCTACGGGCCCGCCGGCGACATCGATCCCGAGGGCGCCCGCCGGCTGGCGGAGCTGCAGGAGCGGGAGAGGCGGCGGCGGGCCGACGCCCCCGTCGTGGCGGCGCCCGCGGGCGGTGCGAAGCAGGCGTCCGAGGCCGCTGCTCCCGTGGCGGCCGATGCGGTGAGGCGGCCCGCGCCCGATCCCGACCCTGCCGGCCCGCCCGCGTCCGCTTTCGCCGCGCCCGCGGCGCCCTGGCCGGTCGACCCGCGCCGCGCGAGCGACGGCGCCGAGAGGGACAGGGAGCCTGGCGACGCGACGACCCCCGGAGAGGCTCCGGCGGAGTCATCGGCGGCGCGGCGGTTCTGGTCGCGCCCGGCCGTGCTCCTCGCCGCCGGCGCGGCGGCCGGCATGCTCGTCACCGCCGCGATCGCCACCGCCGTGGCGGCGGGCGGAGCCCCCGACGCGGAGTTGCGGATCGTCGACGACGAGGTGCGATACGGGCTCTACGGTCTGGGAACGGACGGCCGGGCGCACGAGGAGTACCACGGGGTGCGGGTCGAATCATCGCGGACGCCCGACGTGAGCTGCCTCTCCGTCGTGTACGACGTGCTCGATCCGGTGAGCGGGCAGATCGGCGGAAGCATGGGGACGATGGACTGCGCGCCACCGGGCGCGACCCCGACGGCGAGCGTGTGGGCGGGCGAGAGCCCGATGACCTGGGGCAGTGCCGAGATCGACGGCCTCGAGTCGGGCACCTTCGTGCGCTTCGAGCTGCACGGCGACGTCGTGGAGGTGTGGCGATTCGAGCCCGCGCCGACGCCCGCGCCGGACCAGGCGCAATGAGCCCGCGCGCGCGGGTCAGGGGACGACGATGAGCTTGCCCGTCGCGCCCTCTTCGCTGGCGCGCTGCGCGTCGGCGGCCCGCTCGAGCGGGTAGCGCTCGCCGAGTTCGATGCTGAACCGGCCGGCGGCCATGAGGGCGAGCGTCACGGGGATCGCCTCGGCGCGCAGCGCGTTCTGGCTCTCGGTGAGCGGCTCGGGGGATCCGCCGCTGAAGGCGCGGATGCCGAGGTCGGGGGCCTTCGGTCCCGCCACGATCGTCGCGATGCGGGAGCGGTCGTCGAGCAGCTCGAGCGACTGCGCGAGGGCCTCGTCGGTGCCCGCGCAGTCGAGGATCACGGTGACGCCGTCGGGAGCCGCCCCGCGCACGGCGTCGACGAGGCCGGCGCCGTAGGGGAGCGGCTCGGCCCCGAGCCCGGCGACGCGGTCGGCGCGCTCGCTGCTCGTGGTCGCGATGACGCGCGCGCCCCACAGCACGGCGAACTGGATGGCGGCCTGCCCGACCGATCCGGACCCGCCGTGGATGAGCAGCGTGTCGTCGGCGCGCACCCCGAGCGAGCGCAGCGCCTGGTAGGCCGTGCCGCAGGGGATCGGCACGCCCGCGCCCTGGGCGGCCGAGACGCCCGGCGGGCGGAAGGTGACGCGCGAGGCATCGATCGCGATGTCGGTGGCATAGGAGCCGCCGGCGGAGGTGAACACGACGGCGTCGCCCACGCGGAAGCCGTCGACGCCCTCGCCCACGCCCGTGACGTGGCCCGCGCCGTCCTGCCCCGTGCCGCGCGGCTTCGTGAGCGGACCGGAGGGGCGGATGCCGCGCCGCAGCTTGCTGTCGATGGGATTCACCCCGGCCGCCTCGACCCGGATCGTCACCTGGCCGGGGCCGGCGACGGGATCGGGGACCTCCGCCACGCTCAGGACCTCGGGACCACCCAGTTCGCTGTACTGAACCGCTCGCGCCATGCTCCGAGCCTAAGCCGATCCACCCCCCTCCCGCATCCGCCGGCGGGCTTCGAGTGCGGGTCGGCGCGATGCGGTTCCGCGGGGACTGCGGGGGTCCGCAGCCCAGCGGGGGCCCGGTTCGGGCCTTCGGCCCTCACCCCCTACTGGGCCACGGACCCCCTCCGTCCCCGCTGCCAGCCGCGGACGCGTCGCACCTGCCCAGCAACCGATGGGCTCAGCCGGTCAGCAAGGCGCCGCGGAACCGATCGGGTGCGACCCCACGGTTGCTGAACGAAGTGAGCGCCAGCGAACGAAGATGAAGCGACC
>NZ_JBMDJT010000044.1:0-20691 GCF_057809335.1 Microbacterium sp. FG3
TCGAAGGGACCGTCGCGAATGCGGCGGTCCCTTCGAGGTTGTGGGACACCATCAGTGGGCCCCCGCGGCGGGAGGCTCCGGGCGTCGCGAATGCGGCGGTCCCTTCGACGTTGTGCGAGACCATCAGTTGGCCCCCGCGGTGTCACTCCTCCGCGAGAGGTTGCGGCGCAGATTCAAAAGAGAATCACTCCTCGACCGCCTCGACCGTGACGGGCGGGGCGTAGGGCCGCAGGGCCGCCGCGACCTTCTCGGCGAGGTAGGCGTGGCCGTCGTCCGAGGGGTGGTTCGCGCCGCGCTCGGACGTGTCGATCACCTCGAGGTAGTTCGCGTCCGTGATCCAGTTCTCCGAGATCGGCGAGACGTACGGCCAGCCGCGCTGCGCCGCGAGCTCGGCGAGGTCGCGGTCGATGCGGGCGGTCGTCGGCTCCACCGGCAGCACCTGCGGGGCGGGGCCCAGCACCACGATCTCCGCCTCGGGGTAGGTCGCGGCGAGGGTGTCCCAGGCGTCGACGACGGCGTCGCGGTACCCCGTCTCCGGCAGGCGCCGGTCGTTGATCGATCCCTGCACGAGGACGACGTCGGGGGCGAGCGACGGGTCGAGCGCGGCGATGCGCTGCCCGAAGGTCGTGCCGTACCAGCCCGTCTTGAGGTAGCCGCTGCCCGGTTCGCCGTCGACCACCATCTCCCAGCCGCCGACGGCCGCCAGGCGATGCGCGTAGCCGAGCTCGGGGCGGGTGGCCGCGGCGCCGTACGTCCACGAGTCGCCGATCACGAGCACGCGAGGAGCCCCCTCGTGGGCGCCGTCGACGACGACCGCCTCGGCGGCGAGCGGCTTCGCCTCGCTCGCGGGCGTGCGCGGGCGCGTCACGATGAGCGTCGCCACCAGCACGACGGCGGCGAGCGCGGCGAGCAGGACGAGCACCGTGCGGATCGGGTGAGCCTCGGGGCGCATGGGGTCGAGGATAGGCGCTCGAGGTGGCCGGCACGTGAGCAGGCCGTCACGGTGCCGTAACGGTCGCTCAGGCGCCGGTGATGCGCGGATGGGACGATGGAGCCATGGATGCGGGAGAGCTGGTCGAGCTGGACATCACGGGCGTGGCCCACGGCGGCGTCTTCGTGGCGCGCCACGGGGCCGACGGTGATGCGCCGGGCCGCGTGGTGTTCGTCTCGGACACGGCGCCCGGCGAGCGCGTGCGCGCGCAGATCACCGAGGTGAAGAAGACCTTCGCGCGCGCGGTGACGGTCGATGTGCTCGAGGCCTCGCCCGATCGCGTGCCGCACGTGTGGCCGCAGGCCGACGTCGCGGTCGCGCCGGAGGATCGGCCCGGCGGTGCGGACCTCGGTCACCTCGCCCTGCCGGCCCAGCGCGCGCTGAAGGCGCGGGTGCTGCGCGAGGCGTTCGAGCGCTTCGCCGGTCTCGAGGTCGACGTGCCCGTGCGGGGCCCCGAGGGGGTGCTGGGCGCCGATCACCCGGAGGCGGCGGCGACGCTCGACGGCACGGGCTACCGCACCCGCCTGAGCCTGCACGTCGACGACGAGGGTCGGATCGGCCCCTACGCCGCCCGCTCGCACCGCGTCATCGAGGTGGGGGAGCACCCGCTCGCGGCGCCGCGCGTCGCCGAGGTCGCCCTCGCCGTGCGGAAGGCGCCTCCCGGCCGCCTGGATCTCGTGCTGCCGGCGGACGGCGTCGTGCGCACGATCCGCCGGCCCGACCGCAAGGATCGCCGCGCGCCCCGCCCCGAGCCCGAGGTGGTCGCGGAGTTCGTCGGCGAGCGCGAGTTCCACGTCGATGCGGGTGGCTTCTGGCAGGTGCACCGCGCCGCGGCCGCGACGCTCGATCGCGCGGTGCGCGACGCGCTGGGGGAGCTGTCGAGCGACGCATGGCACCTCGACCTCTACGGCGGGGTCGGGCTGTTCGCCGCCGCGCTCGGCGAGCTGGCCGGGCCCGCGCGCCTCACGACGGTCGAGGCGGACGAGCGCGCATCCGCGCACGCCGGGGACAACCTCGCCGACCTCGGCGTGGAGGCGGTGAACATGCGCGTCGACCGGTTCCTGTCGCGCCTCGACGCCCAGGCGAGCCTGCTCGATCGCGAGATGCTCACGCGCGGCGTGGCGCTGCTCGATCCGCCGCGCTCGGGGGCGGGGCGCGACGTGGTGGCACGCCTCGCGGACCTCGGCCCCTCGCGCATCGCGTATGTCGCGTGCGATCCGGTGGCCCTGGCCCGCGACGTCGGCTGGTTCCGGGAGCTCGGATACGAGCTGGCGTCGCTGGATGCGTTCGACCTGTTCCCGCACTCGCACCACATCGAGGCCGTCGCCGTCCTCGCGCGCTGAGCGACAGCGCCCGCGACCCGGCCGGGCTGGTCGCCGCGCCCGCATGCCATAGGCTTCGATCATGATCCGCGTGGCCCTCGTGGACGATCACGAATCCGTTCGTCTCGGACTGGAGGCGTCGATCCGTCGTGCCGAGCAGGAGGTCGTCTTCAGCGGCGCGACGGTGTCGGAGTACCTCGCGAGCCGGGCGTCCGAAGGCTGGCCCTCGCCCGATGTCGTGCTGCTCGACCTCACGCTGGGCGACGGCACCACCGTCACGGAGAACGTCGTGCGGCTGGCCGCCGACTCGGCCGTGATCATCCACTCCGTCGCCGACCGCCCCGCCGCGGTCCGCGAGGCGCTCGCCGCCGGGGCCGTGGGGGTCGTGAGCAAGTCGTCGCCGATCGACGAGGTCATCGACGCGATCCGGGCCGCCGCCCGCGGTGAGCCCCTCAACAACGTCGAGTGGGCCAGCGCGGTGGAGGGCGATCGCGCCTTCGCCGACGCGCAGCTGTCGAGCCGCGAGCGCGAGGTGCTGCGGCTGTACGCCGCCGGGCTGCCGCTCAAGGTCGTGGCGGACCGGCTCGGGGTGGCCTACTCCACCGCCAAGGAGAACATCACCCGCGTGCGGGTGAAGTACACGGAGGTGGGCCGCCCGGCGCCCACCAAGGTCGATCTGCTCAAGCGCGCGATGGAGGACGGGTTGGTCGAGCCGGCCGGGGAACCCGGTGCCCGATAGCCAGAGGATCGTCGAGGAGGCCTGGCGGCACATCCCCCAGGTGTCCTCCTCTCGCGAGACGCCCGGCCGCTTCACCCGCGCACGCTTCGAGCGCATCCTGCAGGTGCTCACGGGCGTGGGCGGCGCCGTGCAGGGCACCCAGGCGCTCATCGTCTCGCTGACGGACGACGACCCGAGCGATCCGCTGCTGCTCGCGGCCGTGTACCTGCCGCTCGCCCTCATGATCGTGGCGTGCCTGTCCGGCTTCGGCGCCCGCATCGCGGCCGGCGCCTTCGCGGCGCTGTTCCCCGTGCTGATGGTCGCGTGGGCCGTCACCGACCCCGGCCCGTCCGAGCCCCCGCTGCAGCCGGCCCCGTTCTACCTGCTCACGGTGGCCTCCGCCGCGGGGGTGGTCGCCTTCCCGCCGCACTGGCAGATCGTGCTCGTCGCCGGCATCCACTGGCTCTGGGCGAACATCCGCCTCATCAGGGGCGGATGGTCTCTGGAGGCCTGGGAGTCGACGGTCTACGACGTCTCCATCGCGCTGCTGCTCGGCATCCTCGTCGTCGTGCTCGCGTGGATGTACCGGGGGATCGCCGGCGGCGTGGACGAGGCGCGCGCGGAGGTGGTCGAGACGTTCACCGCCGCGAGCGTGGCGGAGGCGGCCGAGAGCGAGCGCGTCGAGATCGCGGCCCTCATGCACGACAGCGTGCTCGCGGCGCTGCTGGCCGCCGAGCGTGCCGACACGCCCCGGGCGCGGGAGCTCGCCGTCGCGATGGCCAGGGAGGCCCTCGGCCGCCTCGCGAACGCCGAGAGCGACGATCCGGAGGGCAGCGACGAGGAGGTCTCGGCGGAGTGGATCGCCGCGGAGCTCGAGCGGCGGGCGGCCGAGTTCGGCATCGAGCTGCGGGTGGCCAGGGCGATCGCCCCGGACGCGGGCGCGATCCCGGGGCGGCCGGCCCGGGCGGTCGCGCTCGCGGCCACGCAGGCGCTCGCGAACGCCGTGCAGCACGCCGACGCCGCGGGGCTGGCGGTCGGCATCCGCGCCGACGACAGCGGCGTGGCGGTGTGGGTCGCGGACGAGGGCCCCGGCGTGGACTTCGACGCGATCGAGGCCGACCGGCTCGGCATCCGCGGATCGATCATCGCCCGCATGCCGGCCGTGGGCGGCAGCGCCGACATCCGCACCGGCTCGCACGGCACGACCGTGACGGTGTCGTGGCGCGCGCAGGAGGAGCCGTCGTGACCGTCCGCCGCGTCATGTACGGCCTCGTGTTCGCCTTCACGGCGTACTTCCTCGTGCGCGGCCTCATCTGGATCCCGCAGTCGCCCCTTCCCGTCCTGCAGGCCGCCGCGGTGCTGCTGTGGCTCGTCGCGGCTCTCGTCGCGCTGCTGTCGCCGCCGTCGCCGGCGCGCTCGGGCGGCGAGGATCTCGCCTACCCGCGGCCCCTGCCGCTGTGGGTCGCGTTCGCGGTGCTCGCGGCGTGCGCGGCCGTCGCGCCGCTGTCGTTCCGCGCGAGCGGCGACAGGATCGAGAACCTCGCCGCGGCGGGAGTCTTCGGCGCCGTGGGCATGGTCCTCACGATCGTGTGCGTGCGCCGGCGCCCGCTGCTGGCCTGGATGGGGATCGGGGTGCTGGCGGCGGAGGCCGTGACGGCCATGGACGTGGCCCTCGTGCTGCAGCGCGGCCTGCTCGGCTCGATGCTGTGGGTCGGGCTGGCGCAGCTGCTGATGTGGTTCACGGATCGCGCGTACCGCGACACGGCGCGGCTCGCGCGGCTGCAGCAGGCGTCGTCCGCCTGGCAGGCGGCTCAGGAGGCGCGGCGGTTCGAGCGGCGCCAGCGCGTGCAGTTCGCGCTGCTCGTGGCGGGGCCGGTGCTCACGCGCGTCATCGAGACCGGCGGCGCGCTGGACGAGACCGAGCGGCTGCGGGCGCGCCTGGCCGAGGGCACGCTGCGCGACGAAATGCGCGCGCCGCGGCTGCTCGACGACGAGGTGCGGCTGGCGATCCGCGGGGCGCGCGAGCGCGGCGCCTCCGTGACGATCCTCGACGAGAACCAGCTCGACGACCTCGACGAGGCGGCGATACGCCGGGTGCGGTCGGAGCTGGCGGCGACCCTGCGCGGCACGAGCGCCGCGCGCATCATCGTGCGCACCTCAGCGGACCCGCGGGTGGCCGTGACGGTGGTGGGGAGGCGCGCGGCCGGCTCCGGCCTGTCGGAGGAGGACGCCGTCGAGCTGTGGCGGGAGATCCCGCGTCACCCGGAAGCGGAATGAGAAGGGCCCGGGGCGGCGATGCCGCTCCGGGCCAGTTGCGGACCGGTTACCCGAAAACCGTCCGCGGAAGCCGGTCTGCGTCGCCTACCCTGGGGCTTCGCACCGGCCAACGCTTCTTGCGTTTCCATAAGAAGTATCTCCGGGCGCGAGCGGCGACGTCTGTAGGAAGTTTGGGGGACACCCGCGTAATTACACGGGGAGAACTGCCCATCCAATGCCCATCAGGTACCCACTATCTGCCCGGGTGGTGCCGGGATCAGCCGGCGAAGCGGCCCCAGCGGGCGCCGGCGGGCGGTCGGCGCCGGAGCCGCCGCGAGCGCGTCCAGGCCTCGCCGGCCGGCTCATCGGCCGTGGCCTCGTCCGCCTCCTGACGATACGCCGCCGGGATCACCGCCGCCAGTGCCGCGACGTCGGCCTCGGCGGGCCGGCCGCGGACGATCTCGACGCGCGGCAGCGCGCGGGCGTCGTTCTCGAGCGGATCGCTCACAGCGGGATGTTCCCGTGCTTCTTCGGCGGCAGCTCCGCGCGCTTGCTGCGCAGGGAGCGCAGTGCCTTCGCGACCGCCACGCGCGTCTGCGCCGGCTCGATGATGCCGTCGAGCTCGCCGCGCTCGGCGGCGAGGAACGGCGAGGCCACGTTGTAGGTGTACTCGTTCGCCAGGCGCGTGCGCACGGCCGCCACGTCCTCGCCCGCCTCCTCGGCGCGCTTCAGCTCGCCGCGGTAGAGGATGTTGACGGCGCCCTGGCCGCCCATCACGGCGATCTCCGCGGTGGGCCACGCGAGGTTGATGTCGGCGCCCAGCTGCTTGGAGCCCATCACGATGTACGCGCCGCCGTAGGCCTTGCGCAGGATGACCGTCACGAGCGGCACGGTCGCCTCGGCGTACGCGTACAGCAGCTTGGCGCCGCGGCGGATCACGCCCGTCCATTCCTGGTCGGTGCCCGGCAGGTAGCCGGGCACGTCGACGAGGGTGACGATCGGGATGGAGAACGCGTCGCAGAAGCGCATGAACCGGGCGGCCTTCTCGCCCGCCTCGATGTTGAGGGTGCCGGCCATCTGCGAGGGCTGATTGGCGATGACGCCGACGGTGCGCCCCTCGACGCGCCCGAAGCCCACGACGATGTTGGGGGCGAACAGCGGCTGCACCTCCAGGAACTCGCCGCCGTCGACCACGCGCGAGATGACCTCGTGGATGTCGTACGGCTGGTTGGGGGAGTCGGGCACGACGCGGTTGAGCGCCCGGTCGGAGTCGGTGGTCTCGAACTCGAAGCCCGCCTCGTAGACCGGCGCGTCCGACATGTTGTTGTCGGGCAGGTATCCGATGAGGGTGCGCGCGTAGTCGAGCGCGTCGTCCTCGTCGTCGGCGAGGTAGTGCGCCACGCCCGAGCGCGTGTTGTGCGTGTAGGCGCCGCCGAGTTCCTCCATGCCGACGTCCTCGCCCGTGACGGTCTTGATGACGTCGGGGCCCGTGACGAACATCTGGCTCGTCTTGTCGACCATGATGACGAAGTCGGTGAGTGCGGGGGAGTACACCGCGCCGCCCGCGGCCGGGCCCATGACGATCGAGATCTGGGGGATCACGCCGGAGGCGGCGGTGTTGAGCCGGAAGATCTCGCCGTACTTGCCGAGCGCGACGACGCCCTCCTGGATGCGCGCCCCGCCCGAGTCGAGGATCCCGATGATCGGCATGCCGCCGCGGAGGGCGAACTCCATGATCTTGACGATCTTCTCGCCGGCGACCTCGCCGAGCGACCCGCCGAAGGTGGAGAAGTCCTGGGCGTACACGGCCACGTTGCGTCCGTGGATCGTGCCCGTGCCCGTCACGACGGAGTCGCCGTAGGGTCGCGACCTGTCCATGCCGAAGGCGGTCGTGCGGTGGCGCACGTACTCGTCGAACTCCACGAAGCTGCCGGGGTCGACGAGCAGCTCGATGCGCTCGCGCGCGGTCATCTTGCCCTTGGCGTGCTGCTTCTCGCGGGCCTTCTCCTCCGACTGGGTCACGGCCTCCGCGTAGCGTGCGCGAAGGTCGGCGATCTTGCCGGCGGTCGTCGAGAGATCGGGTTCGGTCACGTGTTCCACCCTAACGACGGCCCCCGCCGCACCCTTGGAGGCCACACACAACGCCTGCCGGGATCCTGTGTCCGCGGCGAACAGGGCCGCGGGTCAGGCGGGCCGCACGTGCACGACGTCGCCCGCCGAGACCGCGCGGGGTCCGTCCCCCGCCCGCACGACGAGCCGCCCCGCCGCGTCGATCGCCTCGGCCCGGCCGCGCAGCGCGGACCCGTCCGGCAGCGACACCGACACCTCCTGGCCCAGGGTGACGCACGCGCCCGAGACGGCGGCGTGGGCGCCGGAGGCGAGCGCGTCGCCGTTCGCGTCGGCCAGGCGCGCAAGGCCCTCGTCGAGGGCGCGCAGGTAGTCGGCGAGCAGGCGATCCTCGTCGCACGAGGCGCCGAGTGCCGCGAACGACGTGGCGGTGGGCACGGGCAGCTGTTCGGGCGCCATCGCCGTGTTGATGCCCGACCCGACGACCACGAGGGACGGATCGGCGGTGCCCTCGGCCAGGATCCCGCAGATCTTGCGCCCGTCGACGAGCACGTCGTTCGGCCACTTCGCCCCCACCGCGTGGGTGGGCAGCTGCGCGCGCACGGCCGCCGCCATCGCCGCGCCCGCGAGCAGGGGGATCCACCCCCGCGCCGGCAGCGGGATCCGCTCGATCCGCAGCGCGACCGACACCGCGAGCGATGCGCCCGCGGGTGCCTGCCACACGCGATCGAGCCGGCCGCGGCCCGAGCGCTGGTCGCGCGTGACGAGCACGCTCAGATGGGCGGCCTCGCCGCGCCCGGCCGCGCCGACGAGATCCGCATTCGTCGATCCGGTGTGCGCCACCTCGGCGATCCGCGCACCGGTCGCCGTCGTCCTCTCCCACGCCATGCCGCCAGCGTACGCGGGAGGAGGCGGCGCCGATCCGCGCCATCTGGGTGATTCGCGGCGGCGGGTGTCGCCGGCAGGCGGCAGACTGGACCCATGACCATCGCCGGACGCGTCGACACCCCGCCGCCCGGCGTGCCCGCGCCCGAGGAGCTCGTGGTGGCCCGCTTCCGCCGTTCGGGCCGGAGGCTGTTCTGGTCGGCGCTGCTCGTCGTCGTCGTCGCGGGCGCGACCGGCTACCTGTGGGGCAACCTGCCCGAGCCGTTCGAGGACTGGATGCTGGCCGCCGCGGCCGCGGCCCTCGTGCTGCTCGGCGCGATCCTGCCGTGGATCGCGTGGCTGTCGCACCGCTACACCATCACGACGCGGCGGGTCATCGCCGCCCGCGGCCTGTTCTCGCGCTCGCGCGCCGAGCTCACGCACGCCAGGGGCTATGGCATCAACACGCGCCGCGGCCCGCTGCAGCGGCTGTGGGGCACCGGCACGCTCACGCTCGCGGACGGCATGGAGGGGCGGATCGTGCTCGCCGACATCCCGAGCCCGCGGCTGGTGGCCGAGGTGCTGACCGATCAGATCGAGGTGAACCAGATCCTCGCGCACCGCGACGCGGTGCAGACCGGCTCCGGTCCCACGGTGTGACGGCGCGGCCCCGCCCTCGATGAGAGGATGGGAGCCGACGATCGGAGGAAGCATGTCGCTGCGTGTCGGCGTGATCGGCGGGGGCCAGCTGGCCCGGATGATGATCGCCCCGGCGGTCGAGATGGGGATCGATCTGCGGGTGCTCGCGGAGGCCGAGGGCATGTCCGCCCGCCTGGCCGCCACCGCGGTGGGCGATTACCGCGACGAGGCCGCCGTGCTGGCCTTCGCGCGCGACGTCGACGTGATCACCTTCGACCACGAGCACGTGCCGCAGCCGGTGCTGCGCGCGCTCGTCGACGCCGGCGTGCCGGTGCACCCCGGGCCCGACGCGCTGCGCTTCGCGCAGGACAAGCTCGAGATGCGCGCGCGCCTGGCCGAGCTCGGCGCCCCGCAGCCCGACTGGGCGGCGGTGCGCGATGCCGGCGAGCTGCAGGCGTTCCTGGACGACCACGGCGGGCGCGCGGTCGTGAAGACGCCGCGCGGGGGCTACGACGGCAAGGGCGTGCGCGTCGTGTCGAGCGCGGACGAGGCGGCCGACTGGCTCGCGGACTTCGCGGGCGAGCCGATCCTCGTCGAGGAGCTCGTGTCGTTCGCGCGCGAGCTCGCGCAGCAGGTGGCCAGGCGCCCCTCGGGCGAGATGGTGGCGTACCCCGTGGTCGAGACCGTGCAGCGCGACGGCGTGTGCAGCGAGGTCTTCGCGCCGGCCCCGCGAGCGTCGGAGCGCCTCGTCGAGGTCGCGGCGCGGCTGTCGAAGCAGATCGCGGACGGCCTGGGCGTGACCGGCATGCTCGCGGTGGAGCTGTTCGAGACGGACGACGAGCGGATCCTCGTCAACGAGCTCGCGATGCGCCCGCACAACAGCGGGCACTGGACGCAGGACGGCGCCGTGACGAGCCAGTTCGAGCAGCACCTGCGGGCCGTGCTCGACCTGCCGCTGGGCGACCCGTCGCCCGTGGCGGAGGCGGCCGTCATGGTGAACATCCTGGGCGGACCGCAGGGCGCCGAGATGACGGATCGGATCGCCGCCGCCGTGACGGATCACCCCGGCGCGAAGATCCACACGTACGGCAAGGATCCGCGCCCCGGCCGCAAGGTGGGCCACGTCAACGCCGTCGGCGAGCTCGACGACGCGGCCTACACGGCCCGCGCCGCCGCCGCCCACTTCGCCTGACGCCGACGGGCATGCTGGCCCCCGACCTGTTGCTGACGAGTCCACAATTCTGTGCTAAGTCCGGCCGTTTGCACGCCCGGATTTAGCACAGACTTGCGGATATGCGGCGACTGCTCCGAAGCCCGGAATACCCCCGCGGCATCCGCCGTTAGACTGGAGTGGCCGGGCCGCAGCAAACCCCGGGCTCCAACATCTGCCGCTTCGAGCGGACCACGCGCCGAGAGGCGTTTCTGCGGCCCGGTTCATCGTCTCCGCGCGAGGCGCGCGCCGTAGGCTCTGACCATGACGTTCCGCCTCGCGTACCTCATCGACACCGTGCCGGCCGACGATCCGCGCACGGACTTCTCCGGCACCTTCGCGCCGATCGATCCCGACGCGCCGGCGCTGAGCGTGAGCGACCTGAGTTCCAACCGCGGCGACGGCATCTTCGAGTCGATCGCGGTCGTCGACCGCCACCCGCAGGAGACCCGCCCGCACCTGGAGCGTCTCGCGCACTCGGCGCGGCTGAGCGACCTGCCGGCGCCGAATCTCGCGCAGCTGCGGGCGGTGGTCGAGGAGGCCGCGGCGCAGTGCCCGCCGGGGGAGTGCACGATCCGGCTGCTCATGAGCCGCGGCGTGCAGCACGGCGGTCCCGGTCAGGGCATCCACGGCCCCACCGCGTGGCTCACCGCCGCGCAGGCGCCCGACAGCACCGCGGCGAGGGAGAACGGCATCCGCGTGGTCACGCTCGACCGCGGCTACGACAGCGGCGCCGCGGCCCGCGCGCCGTGGCTGCTGCTCGGGGCCAAGACGCTGTCGTACGCCGTGAACATGGCGGCGCTGCGCGAGGCCCGGCGGCGCGGGGCGGATGACGCGGTCTTCGTCACGAGCGACGGCTACGTGCTCGAGGCGCCCACGGCCACCGTGATCCTGCGCCGCGGCGACACCTTCCTCACCCCCGAGCCGACCGGCGGCATCCTGCAGGGCACGACGCAGCTGAGCGCATTCGACTGGCTCGAGGAGAACGGGCACCCCACCGGATACGAGCACGTGCCCGTGGCCGCGCTGCGCGACGCCGACGCCGCGTGGCTCGTCTCGAGCACGCGCCTGGCCGCGCCCCTCACACACGTCGACGGCCGTGAGCTCCCGGTGGATCGGGACCTCACGGCCGCCCTGAACGCCTACCTCCTCAGCCCGCGCGACTGAGCGCCGCCGAGGAGCGGGGGATCACCCGAAGCGGCCGGAGACGTAGTCCTCGGTCGCCTGCACCGACGGCGTGGTGAAGATCTTCGTCGTCTCGTCGTACTCGATGAGCTTGCCGGGCTTGCCCGTGCCCGCGATGTTGAAGAACGCGGTCTTGTCGCTCACGCGCGAGGCCTGCTGCATGTTGTGCGTCACGATCACGACCGTGAAGTCGTTCTTGAGCTCGGCGATCAGCTCCTCGATCGCGAACGTCGAGATCGGGTCGAGTGCCGAGCACGGCTCGTCCATGAGGATCACGTCGGGCGACACCGCGATCGCGCGGGCGATGCACAGGCGCTGCTGCTGACCGCCCGAGAGGCCCGAGCCGGGCTTGTCGAGGCGGTCCTTGACCTCGTTCCACAGGTTCGCGCCCTGCAGCGACTTCTCGACGAGGTCGTCCTGGTCGCTCTTCGACATGCGGCTGTTGTTCAGCAGCACGCCCGCCAGCACGTTCTCGCGGATCGACATCGTGGGGAACGGGTTGGGGCGCTGGAACACCATGCCCACCTGGCGGCGCACGAGCACGGGGTCGACCCCGGGGCCGTACAGGTTCTTGCCGTCCATCAGCACCTCGCCCTCGACGCGCGCGCCGGGGATGACCTCGTGCATGCGGTTCAGGGTGCGCAGGAAGGTCGACTTGCCGCAGCCGGACGGGCCGATGAAGGCCGTCACGGTGCGGGGCTGGATGTCGATCGACACGCCCTCGACGGCCAGGAAGTCGCCGTAGTAGACATTCAGGTCGTTGACTTCGATGCTCTTGGACATCTGGGGGTTCTCTCTCTCAGCGGGAAGCTCGGGCGGCGGCTCAGCGGCCGGTCATCTTGGGGGCGAAGGTCTTCGCGATCAGGCGGGCGGCGAGGTTGAGCACCATCACGATGAGGATGAGCGTGAGGGCCGACGCCCAGGCGCGCTCGATGAACGCGTCCGCGGGCAGTCCGGGGTACTTCGCCTGCATGTAGGAGAACACCGGCAGCGTCGCCATCTGGCCGCTGAACATGTTCAGATTCATGCTCTGCACCATGCCGACCGTCAGCAGCAGCGGCGCGGTCTCGCCGATCACGCGGGCGACGGCCAGCATGATCGACGTCGTGATGCCGGCGATGGCGGTGGGGAGGACGACCTTGACGATCGTGAGCCACTTGGGCACGCCGAGCGCGTACGCCGCCTCGCGCAGCTCGTTCGGCACGATCCGCAGCAGCTCCTCCGAGCCGCGCACGACGACCGGGATCATGAGCACCGACAGGGCGAGCGATCCCATGATGCCCATGCGCGTGCCGGGGCCCACGATGAGCGCGAACACCGAGTAGATGAACAGACCGGCGACGATCGAGGGGATGCCCGTCATCACGTCGACGAGGAACGTGATGCCGCGCGCGAGCTTCTTGCCCTGGCCGTACTCGACGAGGTAGATCGAGGTCATGAGGCCGATCGGCACCGAGATGATCGTGGCGCCCAGGGTGATCAGGAGCGTGCCGTAGATGGCGTGGACGGCGCCGCCGCCCTCGCCGACGATGTTGCGCATCGAGAAGCTGAAGAACTCGCCGTCGAAGCGGGCGAGGCCGTTGACGACGACGGTGAACAGCAGCGAGACGAGCGGCAGCAGTGCGATCACGAAGGCCGTCGACACGAGGGCCGTCATGAGGCGATCCGTCGCGTGGCGGCGGCTCTCGGCGACCGACGAGATCACGAAGATCAGCGCCATGTAGAGCAGCATGCCGACGACGAGCGTCATGGCGATGTTGAAGTCGGCGGGGTCTCCGCCCATGTTCAGCAGCGCGAAGACACCCGCGGAGACGACGAACGATCCGGCGAGCAGCGCCCAGGGCGCCCACTTCGGGAGATGACCGGCGGTGAGGCTCTGCGGCGCGGCCACGGCGGCGGCCGGGGGCGTGGCGGTGGTGGTCATGTCAGTTGGCTCCCGAGAACTCGGCGCGGCGCGAGACGACCCAGCGGGCCACGAAGTTGACCGCGAAGGTCACGATGAACAGGACGAGGCCCGCCGCGATCAGCGTGTTCACGCCCTCGTCGTGCGCCTCGGGGAACCGGAGCGCGATGATCGCGGGGATCGTGGTGGGGTTCTCGGGGTTCAGCAGGTTGAAGGTGACGATGCCGAGCGGCGACAGCACGAGCGTGACAGCCATCGTCTCGCCGAGCGCGCGTCCGAGGCCGAGCATCGCGCCCGAGACCATGCCGCTGCGGGCGAACGGCAGCACGGCCATGCGCACCATCTCCCAGCGCGTGGCGCCGAGGGCGAGGGCGGCCTCCTCGTGCAGCTTGGGCGTCTGCAGGAAGACCTCGCGGCAGATGGCGGTCATGATCGGCAGGATCATCACGGCGAGCACGAGCGAGGCGGTGAAGATCGTCTTGCCGGTGCCCGACGGCGTGCCCGAGAAGATGGGGATCCAGCCGAGGTACTCGTTCAGCCACCGGTAGAACGGCACGAGCATCGGCGCGAAGGTGAGCGCGCCCCACAGGCCGAACACGACCGAGGGGACCGCGGCCAGCAGGTCGATGATGTAGCCCAGCACGCCGGCCAGGCGGCGCGGCGCGTAGTGCGAGATGAACAGCGCGATGCCGATGGCGAGGGGCGCCGCGATGACGAGCGCGATGATGCTCGACCACAGCGTGCCGAAGACGAAGGGCCACACCCACGACAGGAACGGCTGGCCCTCGAGGATGTGGTTGCCCGAGGTGTCCGGTCGGAAGGCCGGGATCGCCTGGATGATGAGGAACAGCGCGACGAGCGCGAGGGTGACGAGGATGATGATGCCCGCCGCCAGCGCCGTGCCCGAGAAGATCCTGTCGCCGGGCCGCATCACGGGCTTCGGCGGAGCGGACGAGGGGGCCTCAGCGGGCCCCGTCGTGGTGGTGGTCATCGGAGCGGCTCCTCGAGTGCTCTGGGTCGGGCGGGAGATGAGGGGTGACGCGCGGCGGTGCCCCCGCGTCCTTCCCGAAGGGAAGGATCCCACGGGAAGGAGCGCGAGGGCACCGTTGCGGTCAAGCGATCGGTCGGATCACTCGGTGACGATGGCGTCGATCGCGGTCATGACCTGCTCGCGCAGGCCCTCCGAGATCGGCGCGTTGCCGGCGACCTCGGCCGAGGCCTCCTGGCCCTCCGCCGAGGCGACGTACTCGAAGTACGCCTTGACGAGCGTAGCGACCTCGGGGTCCTCGTACTCGACGCAGCCGATGAGGTAGCTCACCAGCGCGATCGGGTAGGACTCGGCCGGAGCCGAGGCCGGGTCGACGGCGAAGGCGAGGTCCTGGGCCTCGCGGCCCTCCTCGAGCGGCGAGGCCTCGACCAGGGCCGACGCGGCCTCGGCGGAGTACGCGACGTACTCGCCCTCCACCTCGACGGCGACCTGGCCCAGCTCGCCGGCCTGCGAGGCGTCGGCGAAGCCGATGTAGCCGTTGCCCTCGGTGATCGCGGAGACGACGCCCGAGGTGCCGTCGGCGGCCTCGCCACCGAGGTCGCTCGGCCACTCGTCGCTGGCCTCCCACGTCCACACGTCGGGAGCGGTCGACTCGAGGTACGTGGTGAAGGTCTCCTGCGTGCCCGAGGCGTCGGCACGGTGCACCGGCACGATGGCCAGGTCGGGCAGCTCGGCGTCGGGGTTCTGCTCGGCGATGGCCGGGTCGTTCCAGTTGGTGATCTGGCCGGCGAAGATGCCCGCGATCGTCGCGGCGTCGAGGTTCAGCGTGTCGATGCCCTCGAGGTTGAACGCGACGGCGACGGGGGAGATGTAGACGGGGATCTCGACGATCGAGTCCGTGGCGCACGAGCCGAAGCCGCCGGCGGCGATCTCCTCGGCGTTGAACGCGCGGTCGGAGCCGATGAAGTTCGACGAACCGGCCTGGAAGTTCTCGCGGCCCGTGCCCGAACCGGTCGAGGTGTAGTTGACGGTGGCGTCCGGGTTGATGCCCTGGAAGCCGGCGACCCAGGCCTGCTGAGCGGCCTCCTGCGACGACGCGCCGGTGGCCTCGATGGTGCCGCTGAGCGACGACTCGCTGGGGGTGCTGCCGCCGCCGGCGTTGTTCGGCTCGTTCGCGGCGCAGCCGGCGAGCGACAGAGCGGCGACCGCGCCGAGGGCGGCGATGCTCGAGAAACGGGTGATCTTCACTGTGTATCCGTTCGATCGGTGATCAGGGATGCCCTTCGGGACTTTCAGGGCACACCGAGACGCTAGGACCGTGTGCTTAAGAGACTGCGGTCTGCAGGTGAACGGAAGGTGAACAACCCTGGGCGCGCGCTTCATGGTCGTGATCTCCGTGTGATCTTCGCCCGGCGGCAGGCACGCGGGACATCCGTGACGTGGCCCGCTGTCGGATCGGTTCCCGCGTCAATATGCTCCCACCATGGCGAAGACGACCAAGGCGGAGCGCAAGGCGTTCGAGGCGCTCGACGAGGCGGCGCGTGCCGCGAAGAAGGCCGAGAAGGCCGCGAAGGACCTGTCGGGCAAGCGCGCGAAGAAGGTCGCGGCGCTCGCGGAGGCGGCGCGCGAGGTCGCGGAGACCGGGGCGAAGAAGGTGCGCAAGCACCCGAAGCGCGTGCGCGCGAAGGCCGAGGACGCCGTCGAGGCGCTCGAGAAGGCGGCCAGGAAGGCACGCGCGAAGGCGGACGCCGCGTCGGCCACCGCTGCCGACAAGGACGCGAAGGCGGCCGGGAAGGCGGCGAGGAAGGCGAGCGAGGCCGGGGTGTCGCGGGCGGAGGCGGAGGCCCTCGCGGTGGTCCGCGCCCTCCCGAAGCGCGACGCGGCGCCCGCGCCCGCCGCCGGAGCGGAGCCGGGCGCTCCCGCGAAGCCGTCTCGACGGAAGAGCGCGTCCGCCGACGGCAGGCCGGCCGCGCCCGCGCGCCGGCGCACCCCGGCGAAGAAGGCGCCCGCGCCGGCCCTGGCCGGCGGCGACCTCGCGCGGCTCACCGTGCCGCAGCTGCGCGAGAGGGCGCGGGCCACCGGCCGGCCCGGCTACTCGCGGCTCACCAAGGCGGGGCTCATCGAGTTCCTCGGCGTCTGAACGCCCGGCGCGCTCAGACGACGGGCGTGTGGGTCTCGATGGCGGCGATGCCGGCCTCGGGCGCGCCGGCATTGACGTGCACGACCGAGAACGAACCCGTCGCGAGCGCCGCGGCCTCGTCGAGCGCGGCGGTCCGCCGCGTGCCCGTCGCGAGGGCGAGCTCCTCGAGGACGGCCGGCAGGACCGGGCCGTGCGTGCAGAGCACCGCGGGCTTGCCCGACGCGAGTCGCTTGCCCACGATCGTGCGGACGTCGGCGAGGCCGTCCTCCCACGCGTCCTGACTGATCGCGTCGGTCTCGGTGATGCGCGTGTCGATCGCCCGCGCCAGCGGCGTGACGGTCTGCACGCATCGCGTGGCGGTGCTCGAGACGATCTTCTTCACGCCGAAGGCGCGAAGGCCCCCGACCACGGCCTTCGCCTGCTCGCGGCCCTTGGGAAGGAGCGGCCGCAGGTAGTCGGCGCGCTCCCAGTCGCCGCGCGGCACCGCCTTGCCGTGCCGCAGCGCCACGACGGGGAAGGTCGCCCGCACGCCGTCGTCGAACAGCGTGAGGAAGGTCTCGAGGATCTCCTGGTCGACCGGATAGCTCAGCCGCGCCATCGCCTGCCGCGGCCCGGCCCACTCCACGGCCGAGATCTCGCGGTTCGGCACGAAGGCGCTCTCGCGGAGGGCGCGGTCCTTGGCGCGCATCGCCCAGTAGTGCACGACCTTCCGCCGTCCGCTGGCCAGCGTGTAGTTCGACACGCCCAGCGGCACCCCGAGCGCCACGCGGACACCCGTCTCCTCGTGGACCTCGCGCGCCGCCGTCTGCGCGAGCATCTCGCCGGGCTCGACCTTGCCTTTCGGCAGCGTGACGTCGCGGTACTTCGTGCGATGCACGAGAGCCACGCGCAGTCGGCCGTCCGCGACGCGCCAGAGCACGCCGCCGGCGGCGTAGACAGCCCGTTCGGTCACCGCGTCGCCCTCGGCTGCCGCCGCCGCCGGATGATGTTCATGGTGCGGTCCTGCAGGTCGAGCAGCGGGCGACCGTCGGCGTCGCGGTGGTGCCTGGTCCAGACCGCATCGGGCCCGAGGTGCCAGGTCGCGGTGCCGTCGTCCATCGCGAGATCGAAGAACGCCATGAGCTCGCGCACATGCTTGGGCGTGGTGACCTTCACGAGCGCCTCCACGCGGCGGTCGAGGTTGCGGTGCATCATGTCGGCGCTGCCGATGTAGACCTCGGGCGAGCCGTCGTTGTCGAACGCGAAGATGCGCGAGTGCTCCAGGTACCGGCCCAGCACGCTGCGGACCGTGATGTTGTCGGAGACGCCGGGCAGATCCACGCGCAGGCTGCAGATGCCGCGCACCCAGACCTCGACCTTCACACCTGCCTGGCTGGCGCGGTAGAGGGCGTCGATGATCTCCTCGTCCACCATCGAGTTGACCTTGATGCGCACCCGCGCCGGCTTGCCCGCCAGCGCGTGGCGGCGCTCGCGCTCGATGAGCTTCAGCAGACCCTTGCGCAGGTGCAGCGGTGCGACGAGCAGGCGCTTGAACTTCTTCTCGATCGCGTAGCCGCTCAGCTCGTTGAACAGGCGGGTCAGGTCGAGGCCGACCACGGGGTCGCACGTGAACAGGCCGAGGTCCTCGTAGATGCGGCTCGTCTTCGGGTTGTAGTTGCCGGTGCCCACGTGGCTGTAGTGGACGAGCTCGCCCTTCTCCTGGCGGATCACGAGGGCCGCCTTGCAGTGGGTCTTCAGGCCCACGAGGCCGTAGACGACGTGCACGCCGGCCTTCTCGAGCTGGCGCGCCCACTCGATGTTGTTCGCCTCGTCGAAGCGCGCCTTCACCTCGACGAGCGCGAGCACCTGCTTGCCGTTCTCGGCCGCGTCGATCAGCGCCTTCACGACCGGGCTGTCGCCCGAGGTGCGGTAGAGCGTCTGCTTGATCGCGAGCACGTGCGGATCGCGCGCCGCCTGCTCGAGGAAGGCCTGCACGCTCGTGGCGAAGGACTCGTAGGGGTGGTGCACGAGCACGTCGCCCTTGCGGATCGCGGCGAACACGTCGGCCCTGGCGTGCTTCGAGTCGGCGTCGAGCGGCTGCAGCGCGAGCGCCGTGACGGGCACGTGCTTCTTGTAGCGCAGGTCGGGGCGATCCAGCCTGCCCAGCTCGAACAGCGCCCGCAGGTCGAGCGGCGCCGGCAGGCGGTACACCTCCTGCTCGGAGATGTCGAGCTCGTCCAGCAGCAGCCGCAGCGTGACGTCGTCCATCTCCTCGGTGATCTCGAGACGGATCGGCGGACCGAAGCGGCGACGCAGCAGCTCCTCCTCGAGCGCCTGGATGAGGTTCTCGGACTCGTCCTCCTCGATCACCATGTCCTCGTTCCGCGTGAGGCGGAACGCGTGGTGATCCAGCACGTCCATGCCGGGGAAGAGGTCGCTGAGGTTCTCGGCGATGAGGTCCTCGAGCGGCAGCATGCGCACCCGCTCGCTGAGGGGATCGCGCTCGGGCACCCGCACGGTGCGCGGCAGCATGGGCGGCACCTTCAGGCGCGCGAACTCCTCGCGCCCGGTGCGGGCGTTCCGGATCCGGATCGCGAGGTTCAGCGACAGGCCCGAGATGTAGGGGAACGGGTGCGCGGGATCGACCGCCAGCGGCATGAGCACGGGGAACACCCGCGACTGGAAGTACTCGTACAGCTCGGCCTTCTCGTCACCGTCGAGGTCGTCCCACGTCACGAGCGAGATGCCCTCGTCCGCCAGGGCCGGCTTGACCTGCTCGTGCCACACCGCGGCGTGCCGGGCCTGCAGCTCATGTGCCTTGTGGCTGATGCCCTCCAGCACTTTGGCCGGGGCCGTGCCGATGTTGCTCGGCACCGCCAGGCCCGTCACGATGCGGCGCTTGAGCCCCGCCACGCGCACCATGAAGAACTCGTCGAGGTTGCTCGCGAAGATCGCAAGGAAGTTGGCGCGCTCCAGCAGCGGCACGTCCGGGTCCTCGGCCAGCTCCAGCACGCGCTGGTTGAACGCGAGCCAGCTCAGCTCGCGGTCGGTGTAGCGGCCGTCGGGCAGGTCGGACTCGTCGAACTCGACGAGCTCGTCGAAGTCGTCGTCCGCGTCGCCCAGACCGGTGTCCACGATGGTCGTGTCGCTCATCCCCCCATCCTGGCACTGCGCGGTTTCCCGGAGGTGAACGGAACGGAGCGTGTCAGCGCGCGGTCAGCGCTGCGTCGCCTCCGCCTTGGCGGGCGGCAGCTGGTCGTCCTCGTACACGTTGAAGCGGTACCCCACGTTGCGCACCGTGCCGATCAGCTGCTCGAGGTCGCCGAGCTTGGCGCGCAGCCGCCGCACGTGCACGTCGACCGTGCGCGTGCCGCCGAAGTAGTCGTAGCCCCACACCTCGCTCAGCAGCTGCTCGCGCGTGAACACCCGCGAGGGGTGCGTCGCGAAGAAGTGCAGCAGCTGGAACTCCTTGTAGGTGAGGTCGAGCGGCTTGCCGTGCACCTTCGCCGAGTACGACGACTCGTCGATCGTGATGCCGGAGGTCTGCACGCGCCCCGACGGCTGCTCCGTCGTCTGGCGCCCCACCGCGAGTCGCACGCGCGCATCGACCTCGGCCGGCCCGGCCGTCGACAGGATCACGTCGTCCACGCCCCAGTCGCTCGAGACGGCGGTGAGCCCGCCCTCCGTGACGACGAGGATCAGCGGGGCGTCAAGTCCCGTCGTGTTGAGGATCTTGCACAGCGATTTCGCACCCACGAGGTCGATGCGCGCGTCGACGAAGATCACGTCGGCGTTCGGGGCGTTCACCAGCTGCGCCGGCTCGGCGGGGATCTGGCGCACCCGGTGGCTCAGCAGCTCGAGGGCGGGCAGGACCGCTCCGCCGCCTTGGGCGGAACTCAACATGAGCAGCTGGGCCAAGCGAACGTCCTTTCCGGGCGGCGGGGTCCCGCGCCGGGTGCACCCATAATAGGCCGTCCTGAAAGCGGCCTGTGACGACGCTGCGCCTTGCCGCACCGGCCCGGTCGGCGGATGCGAGAGAATGGGGTGCATGACGACGCCCGCGCTCGCCCCCCGCTCGCCCGTCGGCGCGCTCGCGATCACGTGGGTCTTCGCCGTGCTGGCCTCCGTGGCCGTCGGACTGTTCGTCCCCTACGACCAGCGCTTCGCATGGATGGCGATCGCCGCCGGCGGCACGCTCATCGTGGCGTTCGTGGCGAACCTGTGGTCCGGCCGCGCCGAGGGCTTCATCGTGCGCACCGCCGGCTCGGTGCTCGGCGGCCTGCTGCTGATGGGCTTCATCTCCCTCGGCTTCGCGCTCGCGGCGATCGTGCCTTCTTTCTAGAAGAGACTGCGCGCGCTCGGGCACTGTTCTTCTCAGAAGCGTCTGCGCCGCTCGGGCACCCGCTGCGCGGGTGCCGCTCGCGTGCTC